>NZ_JANQDG010000105.1:0-16968 GCF_029891665.1 Anabaenopsis sp. FSS-46
ATTACGCCGGATTTGTACCAACGCCACGCAGTTCTATAACTTATCCCTACCTTTTTTGCATAATCAGATAGTTTCATTCATTTAATAATCGTACATTCATAATATTATACTACAAATGTACATAAATGACTATAAATTCATTAAATTATTGTAGACCTAAATACTCCTGCTGTTGCAGGAGTATCAGACGCGGTGAACCCTTAGTACAGGTCTTCTTCTTTGTGGGTTTCGATGGTACAGTCAGAACTTGGTTTAGCAACGCAGGTGAGCACATATCCGGCTTCAATCTGCTCATCGTCTAGGAATGACTGATCAGACTGGTCAACAGTACCGCTGACAATTTTACCAGCACAGGTGGAGCAAGCACCAGCACGGCAAGAAAAGGGCAAGTCAAAACCAGCTTCTTCGGCCGCGTCGAGAATAAAGGTATCTTCGTCGCAGTTAATTGTTTCGTTAAAGCCTTCGGCTGCATTAATTAATGTGACTTTGAAAGTAGCCATTGAGTTATCCTCTCTTGTTGATAGCGCGTACTGAGCAGATTGTAATTCTTCTTTTTTGTGAGTTTCAATTGTGCAGTCTGAGGCTGTGTCAGCAACACAGGTCAAGACATAGCAGATTGTAATTCTTCTTCTTTGTGAGTTTCAATTGTGCAGTCAGAAGTTGGGTAAGCAACACAGGTCAAGACATATCCGAGGTCGATGGTGTCGTCGTCTAAGTATGATTGGTCAGACTGGTCAACAGTACCGCTGACGATTTTACCACCACAGGTGGAGCAAGCACCAGCGCGGCAGGAGTAGGGCAAGTCAATACCGGCTTCTTCGGCTGCATCGAGAATATAGGTATCGTCGTCACACTCAATTGTGGTGTTTAAGTCTTCGGCTTCATTAATTAATGTGACTTTGTAAGTAGCCATTGAGTTATCCTCTCTTAATTTGAACGGCAGTATAAGTGATCCTGAAATAAACCATAAGGCTATCTTTATGGGATGAGCCGCCGGTTATCCACTGCTTCAATTCTGATACTACGGGAAAAATTGCCGGTTTGAACTCAAAATCAACCCCGATTAGTAATGAAGTTTAGTTGTTAAATAAATATAAGTTTATTTTATGTATTTCCTGCTCCGGGGTGCAAATATCGTACCTTCAGCCCAGGAGCAAAAACACAACTGTAAGGATCATGTATAATTCATAAGGCAGCTTTGGAAACAGCAAAAGTGCGTGTAGGCTTAGTTGGTACGGGATATGCAGCAAAATTACGGGCGGAAGCATTGATTGGTGATCAGCGAAGCAATCTAGTAGCGATCGCCGGTCATCAGCCAGAAAATACAGCCGCCTTTGCCCAAAAATATCAGGCAGAAGTGTTAAGTGACTGGGGAAAATTAGTAGAACGTGAAGATATTGATTTGGTGGTGATTGCGACAATTAACCGCGATCATGGTGCGATCGCTCGTGCGGCACTTTTACAAGGTAAACACGTAATTGTCGAATATCCTTTGTCTGTAGATGTGACGGAAGCTGAGGAGTTAATCACCCTAGCCAAGTCACAAAATAAACTCTTACACGTTGAACACATAGAACTTTTAGGTGGCTTACATCAAGCTGTACGGGAGAACTTAGGTGAAGTTGGCGATATTTTTTATGTGCGCTACAGCACCATTAACCCTCAGCATCCTGCACCCCGCAGATGGACTTATAACCATGAATTGTTTGGTTTTCCTTTAATTGGCGCTTTATCTCGGTTACATCGTCTCACCAATTTATTTGGTAAGGTCTTGGCAGTCAACTGTCATCAGCGATATTGGCAAACAGAAGCGGACTACTATCAAACTTGTTTCTGTATTAGTCAACTGTGCTTTGAAAATGGACTGTTAGCACAAGTTGTTTATGGTAAAGGTGAAACCCTTTGGGAAGCAGAACGGAAACTAGAAGTTCACGGCGAAAAGGGTGGTTTAATTTTTGATGGCGATGGGGGAGTGTTGATTAAGTCTGGGGGACAAACACCTATAGAAGTTGGCACTCGTCGGGGTTTATTTGCTAAAGATACAAGTATGGTGTTAGATCATCTTTTTTATGGCACTCCTTTGTACGTCACCCCAGAAGAAAGTTTATATGTCCTTCAGGTGGCTGATGCTATCCAAAGAGCTGCACAGACGGGTTTAACTATCTTTATCAAAGATTCAGCCGACGAGAATTTATGAAAACTCAACCAATTGTGATTTTATCTACACGGGAAATTGAAAAAATGCGTCAAGCTGGACGCTTGGCGGCCCAACTATTACAGCACCTGGAACCCATGGTTAAGCCGGGGGTAAGTACTCTGCAATTGAATGATGAAGCTGAACGCTGGACACAAGCCCACGGAGCCAAGAGCGCACCTCTGGGTTATAAAGGTTATCCTAAGTCAATTTGTACTAGTGTAAATGAGGTGGTCTGTCATGGTATTCCTAACGCCAAGCAAGTCCTGAAAAACGGGGACATTATTAATATTGATGTCACACTGATTGTTGATGGTTACCATGGTGATACGTCTAAAACTTTCTTTGTGGGTACTCCTTCCCCCAAGGCGCAGCATTTAGTAGAGGTGACGGAAGAATGTCGCCGTCTGGGTATTGCTGAGGTTAAACCGGGGGCAAAAATTGGGGATATTGGGGCTGCTATTCAAGAGTATGCTGAATCACAAGGGTTTTCTGTGGTGCGGGACTTTGTGGGACACGGGATTAGTAATATTTTCCACACAGCGCCAGATATTCCCCACTATGGGACTAGGGGGAAGGGTAAACGTCTGCGACCAGGTATGGTGTTTACTATTGAGCCGATGATTAATGTCGGTACTTGGGAGGTTGAGGTGCTTAGTGATGGTTGGACTGCTGTGACTCGCGATCGCCAACTTTCTGCCCAATGTGAACATACTCTGGTGGTGACAGAAACGGGGGTAGAAATTCTGACTCGGGCTGATTGAGATAGTCCCACGGCTTTAAGCTGTGGGATGACCTGAGATTAAATGTTTAAATCTTGCAAAGCTAAACGAATTTGCTCTATACGTCTGCGGTTGACACCTAAATCCGATTCTCCCACACGAGATGCGGAACGGGTGTGAATCACTGGTTCATCACTGGGTAAATAAAATTCTACATCATCCACAAATTTAAAAATCCGGCTTTTGGAAAGAGCATGAATGTAATTATCTGTCTGTTCTATCACTTCTGTCCTGGGAACAACATTGAGGACTTTAAGTAAGGTTTTTCTGGCTGTGTCTCGGTCTACATGATAGGTGATGGGGTCAATGGCGTGTTTAGCATCGGGATTTTGGCTGACAACACAGTTATTGCTGGGGGGACAAGGACTAAGTTGACCATTTTTAACTCCTAAGGTGGAAGTATCAGCCCAGGTATTGCCGGTAAAGAGTATACCAGTCATGACGGTGCAGAGAATCACCGTAGTGATCCGCCGCAGGAGTTTGTGGGTGAGATTGGCTAGCAGATGGGACATGGTAAATTTATGAGATGATCTGTGAGGTGCTTCTATGGCGGAAACAAATTCTCAAGAGAATAATATTAATACTACCGTGACTGTTTTAGAAAGATATGCGGCGGGAAAACGGGATTTTGCTGGGGTTAACTTAGGTAAGGCGGATTTGCAGGGTGTTGATCTCAAAGGATGTGACTTGAGTTATGCTGACCTGAGTGAAGCTAATCTGAATGGTGCTAATCTCAGAGGTTGTGACCTGAGTTTTGCTAACCTAACTCAAGCTGATTTGCAAAATGCTGACCTGCGGGGTGCTTTGTTGTTTGCGGCGGATTTGCGTCAAGCTAATCTCACGGGGACGAAGTTAGCAAAAGCTGATTGCGATCGCAATACTCATTTTCCTGATAACTTTGACCTATTCTCAGTGGGATTACGAATACAAGATTAATACCAGTTATACTAATTATACTAAATCAAGGATGAGAAAATTATGGCACTAGCTCGGATTGGGATTATTGGCGGTAGTGGTCTGTATAAAATGGCAGACTTAAAGGATGTAGAAGAATTAGAGATTAAAACCCCTTTTGGTTCCCCATCTGATGCGATAATTTTGGGTACACTAGGTACGGAAAGAGTGGCATTTTTAGCGCGTCATGGTCGTAATCATACTTTAACGCCCTCTGAGTTGCCTTTTCGCGCCAATATCTATGGGATGAAGCAGCTGGGGGTAGAGTATTTAATTTCAGCCAGTGCGGTGGGGTCTTTGAAAGCAGAAGCCAAACCCCTGGATATGGTGATCCCAGATCAGTTTATTGACAGAACTAAAAATCGGGTTTCTACATTCTTTGGGGAGGGAATTGTGGCTCATATTGCCTTTGGTGACCCGATTTGTGGCAATTTAGCTGGGGTGTTAGCCTCGGCGATCGCATCTTTAAATTTACCAGATGTGACACTGCATCGCGGTGGTACCTATGTCTGCATGGAAGGCCCCGCATTTTCCACCAAGGCGGAATCCCATCTTTACCGCAGTTGGGGCGCAACAGTAATTGGGATGACTAACTTACCGGAGGCGAAGTTAGCCAGGGAGGCGGAAATTGCCTATGCAACTTTAGCCCTGGTGACAGATTACGATTGCTGGCACCCGGATCATGATAGTGTGACGGTGGAAATGGTAATTGGTAATTTACAGCGTAATGCGGTGAATGCGCAAAAGGTTATTCAAGAAACTGTCAGGCGTTTAAGCGCCAATCCCCCGGTGAGTGATGCTCATTCGGCGTTGAAATATGCGATTTTAACTCAGTTAGATCAAGCACCGGAGGCAACTAAACAAAAGCTGGAATTATTATTACATAAGTATTATTAATAGTAATAGCATTCAGGTTTAAACTGTGAGACGATTGTGAAATAAATTATTTTAATTTAGCAATTACAATTTAAGCCTCACCCCATGGTAAATCTACTCAACCAAGATTTGCACAAACCAGAATTATATTATCCCAGTGTTAATTCCCAGTTAAAGGTATATCCCCAGGAATTTAATACCCTGATGAGGGTTTTACCCTATCAGCCCACTGTTTTCCACTCCATGGAACCAGATCAAGTGATTATGCTGCACTATGATCAACTACCTCCCCATGAAGTCCCAGAACACTGTGTTAAGGGATACCAGTTTTTGGCCGTGTCTGATATCAATTGCAAAACTGAATTAGAATGTCGGTTAGATGGTAAGCTATACCCCCGTAAACTATTGGGTTATGGGAGTATAGGCATTTTTCCTGATGGAGCCTCTCACTGTGCTACATGGAATCAAGACATGGGGATTACTTTGTTTTTTCTGAAAACGGAGTTGGTGAATGACCTGGTGCAGGATAGGATGACCAATGGTGATGTGGCAATGATTCCGCGCTCTGGTGTGGAGGATGGAGGGGTTTATCATTTAGGGATGGCTTTAAAGGCTGAACTAGCAGCGCCACCAGATTGTCAAATGGGGTCTGTTTATCAAGATACATTGATCAACGCTTTAGTGATGCGCTTGGTAAAGCACCATTCTAGCGCCGGTATTCGAGGGCGAAAGGATCCTGGGGGTTTGGGTTTATCTACCTTAAAACTGCTCATTGATTATATTGAGGGCTATCTTGACCAAAATATCAGGTTGGGTGACCTAGCGGCACTGGTAGGTTACAGTCAGCCATATCTATGCAGTATGTTTAAGGAATCAATGGGAATCCCATTGCATCAATATATTATTCAGCAGCGGGTAAAACGCGCAGCAGTCCTGTTGCGCTCATCTCAAATGTTTTTAGTTGACATTGCTGTATGCTGTGGATTTTATAGTCATAGTCACTTAACCCGTTATTTCAAGCGCGTTATGGGAGTCAACCCCAAGGAATATCGGTAGTTTAGGCGACTTGAAAATCAAAGTTGAAACTAGCCCAATTTTTCACATCCAATACATAGGAGTCGGTAGATGTGATGTTAGTTTCGGATGTGACTGCACTGGCGTTATGCAAATCCTGCAATAATAGTTGAGCAATTTCTAAAGGTTTCAATAATGCGCCAAAGGGTCTTTGGTCTGTGATGGGATACTTGGCTTTTTCTAAATATCCTAGTGTTTCCCTAAAGGGGGCGGTGCTAAACATCATTTGGTGTTCGCATTCGTAAGCTGGCGCTGGGATCATCCATTCAGAATCTGTGACACCTTTGGGTAATAACATGGTTTCACCAGGGGGAATAACTACTTGTTGGAATAGGGGTTTAGAGTTTAAGTATGTAGATTGTTCGGGGGATTGCCAAGGATAAAAGGCGATCGCATTGATGTTGTTTTTTAATCCCAGCACCATTAAGTAGATGGGGCGATCGCTCTGATTTTGTAATCGGTACTGCATGCGGCTGCCAATGGGTACAATGGGATTACTCAGGGCTGTCAGCGGTAAGCTTTGTGCTGAAGTTAGAGAGCGTGTAGTTTGACGTTGCATGACAACGCGGGGTGATAAGTTGTGAATAATTTCCAGAGTAGCTTTGACTGGTAAGCGCGAAGAACCTTCATTTTCTGTGAGTCGCCATAACTTTGTTGCTAGCAGAGTTGGTAATTTCGGGATTAACCTTTGCACCACCAGTTTTACCGCTTCCCCTGGTTCTCCAGATGTGTTAGCTATGAGTTTACCGCCGGGAGTAAATAAACCATAGCGACTGGGAGTTTCTGAGAGTTTAGTAAATACACAATCTGCGGGTTGTTCTCCGGCGACTACGGTGGAAACATGGTCAGTTCCCGCGAAGGCACTTGTGGCATCTACCCGCTCAATTCTTTCTAATCGTGTATCTAAACCCACTATTAAATTAACATTTCGCGGTAACACCCGCACGGCTTCTTGAAATACTTGTCCTACAAGTGGGGGAGTTTGTGGTAAAATCTTAGATATCTGAGCTTTGGCTGTTAAGCCGTTGCGCGATCGCAAGATTAACTGTTCTCCTGTTAATAGGTTGAATCGGGAATTAGCGCCGTAGTGTTCTAAGACTTGTGGCGGTAGTCCGGTTAAAAATATTTGGGCTGTTTTCCCATCATCTTCTAGGGCTTTAATGACTCCCTCCCCGGCCACTGTGCTGTCTGGGAGGAGTAAATTCTCGACGGTTAATGGTTTGAGGGGATTTTTGGGCTCATTTAATAATCCCGGTTGCTGATTACTTCCCAGTTTATGCATATAGCTACCCACATGGGAAAGAGTGAAATTAATTGTCCGTGGTGGTGTAGTTTCCCATAGGTATTGAGTTAAGGCGTAGGTAAATAACCCGGCGCTGAAGCCGGAAAATAGTATTTCCCTGGCTAACTGTTGAGGGTCAGCAGTAGCAGACAAGACAACTGGATAACTGGGGTTAGAGTTTTGAGTTTTGAGTTGTCGTAACAACTCTAGTTCTGCGGTTGCTAGTTGTGCTTGTGTTGATTCGGGACGGACGCGAATTCGCCAACCTATGGGCGGGATGCTGGGAGCATGGAAGCTGGTATCTAATACTGCAGCCACTCTGTTTGTGGGTAGCGATCGCAATAATAATTCTACTGTTTCTGCTAATATATAGTTGACTATTTCATTTTTTTGTGGTATGAGAGGATCGTAAGCTGGAACTAAAGCATTTTGGGTGGTATCTATAAAGTTACCGGATTTAATCCGAGTCCCATAGCCACTAAAGTGGAACAGGGCGACATCATCGGCTTTGACCCCGGCGAGGTGTTCTGTAAAAGCCGTCTCAATGGATTTCCTGGTGGCGTCTTCGTCAGTTAAAGTCAGGATGTCTGAGCTTTGAAAGCCGAACCGATGAATTAATAGTTCTTTTTGCAGTTCCACATCGGTGAGACAACCGGTTAAAAACAGACCCTTTTGGTATTGATTAATGCCAATCAATAATGCTAATTTACGTTTACCAGACTGTGCCAAAGCTTGGGAGTAGCGATCGCTGAAAGTCAACAACTGAGCTTCAGTTATACCCAATACCGCTAGTATAGAACCAATCCGTTGTAAAAAAAACCGCCGCTTCATGAAAACCTCCCAGGACACTCCCAGCTACCCTGACTACTTCACTATGACTTAGTGTTTTTGTGCCGCTGAGGCACAAAAACAAAGACACACAGATGAAAAATTACAATCAGCCGTCAGTCCTCAAATAAGAGTTTATAGGGCTGATGGGTTGACTGTAAAGTTAAGCTTTATACAGTTTTGCGATTCACCCAGATATTAAGAAGATGCTTGTGCTTGCATTGTCCGCGCCAACTCTGCTGCAACTTCAGGGCGAGAAAATTCTGGTGGTGGTAATTCACCCCGGCGCAGCATTTCTCTAACTTTAGTTCCTGAGAGGTGAACGCGCTCCTCTGGTTTACTGGGACTAGTTTTAGTTGTAGCCATTTGCTTGGTGCGTGTGCAGTAGAAAGCGTGTTCAAACTTCATAGGTACTATACCTAGTTCATTCGGCTCAAACTCATCAAAGATATACTGAGCATCGTAAGTGCCGTAATAATCACCCACACCAGCGTGGTCTCGTCCGACAATAAAGTGAGTACAACCGTAGTTTTTGCGGACTAAAGCATGGAAAATTGCCTCCCGTGGCCCAGCATAACGCATGGCTGCCGGATTAATTGCTAAAATCACCCTATCTTGGGGATAATAATGTTCTAGCAAGATTTCATAGCAGCGCATCCGCACATCGGCGGGGATATCATCTTCTTTTGTTGCTCCTACCAAGGGGTGCAAAAATAAACCGTCAACGGTTTCTAAAGCACACTTTTGGATATATTCGTGAGCGCGGTGGATGGGGTTGCGGGTTTGAAAACCGACGATAGTTTTCCAACCTTTATCCTTAAACATCTGTCGCGAAGCAGCTGGGTCGATTTGGTAGGCGGGAAATTGGCTATGGGGATGGCGTTCTAATAGCCAAATGTCACCCGCGAGATTTACAGAACCTTGGTTGTAGACTACCTGCACCCCTGGATGTTTAGGGTCATCGGTGCGGTAAACATGAATAGCCTCTTGGGTTTTATCATAGAGATACTTTTGCGTCAGTTGCAAAACTCCGATAAATTCACCGTTGGGGTTATCCAAACGGATGAGGCTACCTTCTGATAATGGGGCAGCAATTTCTGCTGTTACTGATAGTGTAATGGGTATTGACCATACCAGTCCATTCGCGAGCCGCATTTCTTGGACGACGCGGGTGTAGTCTTCTTGGTTCATAAAACCTGTGAGGGGACTAAACCCGCCGATAGCAATCATCTCTAAGTCAGAAACCGCCCGCGCATCAAGTTGTACTCGCGGTAAAAAGTCGGCTTTCGAGAGAAATTCTGCCTTTTCTTCTGGTGTAGCGATACGGTTAACCAATTGTCCACCGTGGGGTGCAATGGTATCTGGCTGTTGAGTCAACGTCATCCCCTTTTTCTTTTAACTGCGATAGCATAGCGTGGCGTTAGCCATATGCTTCAAACTATGTACTAACTTATCAAAATGCTGGTACTGAGTTTACAAAAAGTTTGTGATGGTTTGGCGTGATGTAGTTTTCTGTGTGACCATCCCTGCACAACAGCTTAGTTGAGGAATAGTAAATTATTGGTGAATAATTCCTCCACCTAGGAGTTTATCGCCCTCGTACCACACTGCGGCTTGTCCGGGGGTGATACTGAATTGCGGTTCATCAAAGACTAAACGCACACGGGAGTTTTCCAGGGGAATTACCGTGACGGGGGTGGGTGTAGAACGATAACGAATTTGTACCTGGGCGCGAATGGGTGTGGATGGTTCGGTAATGGAAACCCAATTTACCCGATTGACGGTGCATTCTGGTTGCGTTACTTGGGTGCGATCGCCTACGATAACTTTATTATTGACGGCATCTAATGAAATCACATACAGTGGTTCTGGGGCGGCGATTCCCAGACCTTTGCGCTGGCCGATGGTGTAATGATGGATACCTTCATGTTGTCCTAAAATCTTGCCGTTGGTATCGACAATATCTCCTGGTTTCGGTGCTAGGTATTTATCCAGAAATGCCCGCATAGAGCCGTTACTTTCCACTAAGCATAAATCTTGACTTTCTGGCTTGTCGGCGGTGGTGAGTCCGTATTCTGCGGCGATGCGGCGGGTATCTGTTTTTTGTAGTTCTCCTAGGGGAAATACTGCTGCAGCTAGTAAGTCTTGAGATAAATCATAGAGGAAGTATGACTGGTCTTTGTTGCGGTCTGCGGCTCTGAATAGTTGGTAGCGACGGGTATCCGGATCATAGTTAATTTGAGCATAGTGACCCGTAGCGATGCGATCGCATTCTAACTTCTGCCGTGCATACTGCACCATCGGACCAAACTTGACTGTTTTATTACACTCAGAACAAGGTAGAGGTGTAATTCCGCCGCTGTAACCATTAACCAAGTAATCAATGATATTAGTTTCAAACACATCACGAATATCAACCACCTCATGGCGGATCCCCAATTGTTCACATATATCAGCCGCGTCGATCATTCCTTCGGAGCAACATTGACCCTTACCCTTCATCAGCCACAGGGTCAAACCGATGACTTCATAACCTTGATGATGTAGAATAGCGGCGGCGGTGGAACTGTCCACACCACCAGAAAGACCTACGACGACTTTTTGCATATTAGTTAAATGTTGTTAATCATGGGTTTCACTAACAGTGAGCAAAATTTATATATTGTTTATTATGGGTGATTTGGCAGACATGAATTTATTGGCAATTATATCATTGTAGCACATATCTTGAAACCGTTACCAGACAAAGAATATAAAAAGCTGTAATCACCACTGAGGATTTCAAAGCCATGGAAGATAGACAAGAACTTGCACAGGTTGTCGTCACTGCTAGGGAAATGCGGGAAATTGAAGGGCGGATATTTGCAGCTGGTATGCCGGTAGCGGCTTTAATGGAAAAGGTAGGGGGGTTAATTGCTGCGCGGGTGCAGAAAGTTGCGGGTTCCCGTGTGGGGGTGTTAGTCGGTCCGGGTCATAATGGCGGTGATGCTTTGGTTGTGGCGCGGGAGTTGCACTGGTGCGGGTATGATGTGTGGATATATTCGCCTTTTTCTCGGTTCAAGGAGTTAACTGGTCAACATTTACAATATGCTCAGAGTCTAGGTATCCCCTGTTATCAAGAAATTGAGGAATTACCACATTGTGATTTTTTGATTGATGGGTTGTTTGGCTTTGGGTTAGAAAAACCAATTACTGATTCCCTGGCCTGGGCGATTAATCGCTTTAATGAATGGGAACAGCCGATTTTGAGTATTGATATTCCTTCGGGTATACATACTGATACGGGTGAGGTTTTAGGCGCTGCTATTCGGGCGAGTCAGACGTTTTGTCTGGGTTTGTGGAAGTTGGCTTTTTTCCAAGACCAGGCTTTAGAATATATTGGCAAGGCGGAGTTAATTGATTTTCATATCCCTGGGGTGGATGTGCAAGCTGTTTTAGGGAATGTACCCGCAATTAAACGCATTACCCCAACTCAGGCTTTGTCAGGTTTACCCTTACCCCGTCCACCAGTTACCCACAAGTATCAAGCTGGTCATTTACTGCTGATCTGTGGTTCCCGTCGCTATGGGGGGGGAGCAATTTTAACGGCTTTGGGTGGGCGTGCTAGTGGTGTGGGTATGCTTTCGGTGGCTGTACCGGAGTCTTTAAAGCCGCTGTTGGTGTCCCATTTACCGGAGGCTTTAATTATTGGCTGTCCAGAGACACAAACCGGAGCCATAGACTATCTGCAATTACCAGACAATACTGATTTTAGTTCCTTTAGTGCGATCGCCTGTGGTCCTGGTTTAACTTTAGATGCTTCTCCCATTGTCCAGGAGGTGATTGCTAGCGATCGCCCCTTAGTTTTAGATGCGGACGCTTTAAATATTCTAGCACAGATGGGAACTATCCCCACATTACAAAAACGTCAAGGGGCGACGGTTCTGACACCCCACACCGGGGAATTTCGGCGTTTATTCCCCCATCTTCCCGACCCCAAGGGAGATAGAGTTAAAGCAGTGCAAGCAGCAGCAGCCCAAACTGGGGCTATAGTCTTATTAAAAGGGGCAAAAACTGCCATATCCAACCCCCAGGGTGGAATTTGGATTAATCCTGAAAGTACGCCAGCTTTAGCCCGGGGTGGTAGTGGGGATGTGTTGACGGGGTTGATAGGGGGACTGTGGGCGCAAACTGGAAGTAAGGAAACTCCCGTGGAGGATATTGTGGCTACTGGGGCTTGGTGGCACGCTCAAGCGGGGATTTTAGCCGCCCAAGAGCGCACAGAAATGGGTGTGGATGCCTTTACCTTGACTGGGTATCTGATGAAAGTTCTTTCAGAATGGGTGACCTGAGATTCGAACTCAGAACCAGCGGATTAAGAGTCCGATGCTCTACCGTTGAGCTAGTCACCCATAACTTTTCCGATTATATCACATTGGTGGTAGATTGGCAAGCCTAACCAATGGGATGATTGCCGGGGTTGACAGCGTGAATTTGTTCACTACCGGATTGGGGTCTACCTCGTTTGTAGCGCGCTGCTTCTGGGTTACCCCATCCTAGTTGCAAAATCATTTCTAGAAAGTTAGAATTTTCCCACTTCCATAAACTTGCCCATTCTGTGGTTTGAGCAATTCTCTTGACATCATACTGGTAGATTTTTTGGTGTTGTTTATTGTTGTTAAAACTCAAGTATAAATCCATCCCTACAGTGACTTCATGCCAAAATTCTAATATGGAATTTTTCCGTGCTTTAATAATTTCTAAGTCGCTGCTGAGGGAAATTAACTCTGGGTCAACTTCTGGATAGTGTAAGGTTTTACCTTTGACTGTGATTTGTCGCCAAACAATACCAGATACCTGATTTTCTCGTTGATATGTGTGAATGGCCGCTTGAAAATCTTGATAGGCGGTGAATTTTTGCAGCCCATCAGTTCTGATAAACTGGTCAATGACAGGATTACCAGAAACTGTCACCTCTAATTTAAGGCGTTTCCCTGTGAGACAAGCTTGGCGTTCATTTGCCAAGATTTTGATTAACTCTTCGGTAGTATAAACCTTTGACATCAAAACACACTCCTAACTTGTGAAGATGGTAGATGTTTCAGGTTGGTGTTTCTGTTCTTAAGAAACAATAGTGATGATGTTGGTTGATTCTAATATTATCGCTTAAAAGCGCGGGTAGACCTTGGCCTACCCTGAAAGTCAATTGGCTAATTCACTACTAAACTCGTTGAATGAACGTCGCTGCAATGGTAAAGATTCAGAACGTGGTAATAAATCAAACACTTCTCTAAATTTATCGTCGATTTCTGCGTAAGGGACTTGACCGGTTTTATTTAAAACTACTTCACCTGATTGATTGAAAACTACGACCTGGGGAACTGCGCCAGAATAGTAGTATCCTGGTTCTGTGGGTTCATAGCTAGATTTTACAGGGATAGTATCTACATCTATGGGGATAATTTCCGCTGCTCGTCCGTAGAATTCCTGGACTGTGGATATGGAGATGGCATATTCTTTACAATCTCTGCTGTCATCGATGTAAAAGGCTAAAAATACGGGTTTATGTTCTTCTAAAGATTTGGCTAAAGTTTGTCTGGGGGGAACCAGTGAACCGTTACCAGCATAAACCACGAAAATGTTACCATCATAAACATCATCATTAATACCAGCCAAGGCTGGCTGTATATTGATGAGCAATATACAAGCAAGCAAGAAGAGGCATTTTTTCAGTAAAAAAACAAGCTTTATGCTTTTCATCCCAGAGCACCTTACAATTAATTCTCGTCGGTTTGTGCGGAATTAGTCCAACTAAACTGGATATATAATTACATTTACGCACTATTTTCTAAAATAACAGCCAGAGTTAGGTTACGGATGTGGGAAAGAAAATTAAACTCATAGATAGACTGCGACTAGGTTTGGCGGTATCGGTGGCTAAAGCTGTAACTTTGATAGTGCGATCGCTGGGTCTGGGTGCTGCTAGTGTATTACCAGGGTCTATTGCGCGTCGGATTGAACCGCGGTTGTTGCGGTTGTTGAGTCAGCAAGTTAAAAATGGTATAATTGTCATTGCTGGTACTAATGGCAAAACTACCACGGCTCTGCTGTTATGTGGTATTTTAAAACGCCAAGGTTACCGCATTGCCCATAATTCCACAGGCGCAAATTTGGAAAATGGCTTGATGACGGCGTTGATGGAAAATGCTGACTTTCTGGGAAGGCTAAATGTTGACTATGGGATTCTAGAAGTAGATGAGAATATTGTACCCAAGGTTTTACAGCCTCTCCAACCCAGAATCATTCTGTGTTTAAACCTATTCCGTGACCAACTAGATAGGTATGGGGAAGTTGATACTATTAGTAAGCGCTGGACAAAGGTGATTTCTACCCTCCCTCTGGAAACGGTGGTAATCCCCAATGCTGATGACCCGACTTTATCTTATCTGGGTCAGCAACTACCCCAAAAGGTGTTATTTTTTGGGATGAATGAACCAGAACAGTATTTAGAAGCTATTCCCCACGCTGTGGATTCTATTTATTGTCCGAGTTGTGGACACTCTCTAGATTATCAAGGTGTGTATTTGTCTCACTTGGGAGATTTCAGTTGTCCCCGATGTGGTTTTAGTAAAAGTCAACCTAGTCTAGAAAGTCGTGAATGGTCACAGATTTTAGTGGGTCTATATAATAAGTATAATACCTTGGCAGCTGTGACGGCGGCGCGAGAGTTGGGGGTTGATGAAGGGATAATTCAAGAGACTATTAATAATTTTCAAGCTGCTTTCGGTCGGGTGGAGGATTTGGTATTTAATCATAAACGGGTGCGGATTTTGTTATCTAAAAATCCGGTGGGGACTAATGAGACAATTCGAGTTGTTACCCAAAGCGATGATAGCACCACCTTATTAGTGTTAAACGATCGCACCCCTGATGGTACTGATGTATCTTGGATTTGGGACGTGGATACAGAAAAACTAGTCCAACGGGGAGGGACTTTAGTAGTGAGTGGCGATCGCGTCTATGATATGGCTTTACGTCTGCGCTATAGTCAGGAGTTAAACCAGAGTAACTTAAATTTGATTGTAGAGGAAGATTTGGCGCAGGCGATCGCCACGGCGTTACAACACACCCCAGAAAATGAAACCCTGCATATTCTCCCGACTTATTCGGCTATGTTAGAAGTTAGAGAGATTCTCACCGGGAGGAAAATTCTTTAAGCTTTTGGTGAGCTTCACTTTAAGGGGATGGGATAGCACCTGGGTGGGTAAGATCCTTGACTTCTTAGATAATTTGCATAATCTCGTATAGTTTGTGCTGAAGTCGGGGATCTGTGTGAATCAAGCGGAAAAATCTAAGGCGATCGCTGCGTGTTTCCATTCAAATAATGTCCCCAGCGAGTGGGGACTAAATGTGTAAAAGACGGATATGACGCGCACTCAGGTTTCCATTCAAATAATGTCCCCAGCGAGTGGGGACGCTCCTAATACTAGGTCAGTACCAAGAGTATCCTCTGGTTTCCATTCAAATAATGTCCCCAGCGAGTGGGGACTCCAACAATTTACAAAGATACAGCTTTCAAGAAGTTTTAGTTTCCATTCAAATAATGTCCCCAGCGAGTGGGGACGGCAACTATTCCAACTACTTGCACGCCAAGAGTTGAAGTTTCCATTCAAATAATGTCCCCAGCGAGTGGGGACAGTATGAGATATTTAGAGAGTAGGCAAACAGGAGCGTTTCCATTCAAATAATGTCCCCAGCGAGTGGGGACCTATGAAGTTAGCCAGGGAATTATCCCATGATCTTTTGGTTTCCATTCAAATAATGTCCCCAGCGAGTGGGGACTGACTCTTACTGCAGTACAACAAAACAATGCTAAGTTTCCATTCAAATAATGTCCCCAGCGAGTGGGGACTGCTTATTTTAGAAGGCTGGTGGGAAGAACTAGAAAGTTTCCATTCAAATAATGTCCCCAGCGAGTGGGGACATGGGCTGCAAAAAATACGTCCTTGACCTCCTAGATGGTTTCCATTCAAATAATGTCCCCAGCGAGTGGGGACACATATTACCTCTATTGGACACCGAGGAGCAATTACAACGTTTCCATTCAAATAATGTCCCCAGCGAGTGGGGACACAATGTTATTAATTCTAGACCGTCTCACGCGGTTTTACATGTTTCCATTCAAATAATGTCCCCAGCGAGTGGGGACGCGTTTGGGAACTCAAATTAGTGGTGAAGAAGGGAAGTTTCCATTCAAATAATGTCCCCAGCGAGTGGGGACTATAAAGAGCTTGAAGACTTAGGATATACAACTAATGGTTTCCATTCAAATAATGTCCCCAGCGAGTGGGGACACCTTGCAATGAGGTCATGA
This sequence comes from Anabaenopsis sp. FSS-46, assembly GCF_029891665.1. Classification (NCBI taxonomy): domain Bacteria; kingdom Bacillati; phylum Cyanobacteriota; class Cyanophyceae; order Nostocales; family Nodulariaceae; genus Anabaenopsis; species Anabaenopsis sp. FSS-46. Next base: position 16,344 of record NZ_JANQDG010000105.1, read on the forward strand.
AGTTGTTTTTCACCAGTTTCCATTCAAATAATGTCCCCAGCGAGTGGGGACCCCTGCATTTTAAACCATTACCCTGTAAGAAGTCTAGAGGCAGTTTCCGAAGTTCAGAAAAAGCGATGGCTGAAATGGACTTTACCCCAGTCTGTCAAAGGCTGAAACCCTTATACAGCAAGCGACCGAGGTTCAGAACATTAGAATCACTATTTCAGCTATTTTGATTGAACTTCGGTAGTATAGCAACCGCCAAGGTGGTTAGGACACAAACAGAAGATAAAACCGTTGAAATTCAAGCGTTTCAAGGCTTCCCCCTGCCCCCTGCTATAGTTAACTGGTGCATTAAAACAGCACTTAGGCAATGTTAAAGGCGATGGTCTTAACCTCTGACCCGTCACCCGTCAACGGTTCGACTCCGCTCACCGACCACCGTCAACCGTCAACGGTATGGCTAACGCCACGCTATCGCTATCGACTCCGCTCACCGACCACCGTCAACCGTCAACCGTCAACCGTCAACCGCCAACAGTCAACAGTCAACAGTCAACCGCCATCACAGTTATAATCAAATCAACCTATACTTAAACTTTTATGACTAAATGGTTTAACACCGCTGGCCCTTGTAAGCCAA
>NZ_JANQDG010000106.1:0-17336 GCF_029891665.1 Anabaenopsis sp. FSS-46
TAGTTACCGACAAATAAAAACCCAAAAATGGGGATTTACCCATATTCCCATTCACCAATAGTCGGGTTCATCCGGGGAATAAAATTCCCCGTCTGATAGCCAAAGTCCTCTCAAAGAGGACTAAAGAAACAAAAATGGGGATTTACCCATAGTCGGATTCATCCGACTTCCGCTATTAGACAGGGGTTTCTAACCCCTGGTTACTGTGAAAAAAACACATTTATTAGTTACCTGTGAAAAAAACACATTTATTAGTAACATTTTGTAAATGGTAATTTTCAAAAATATGTCTTTATGGAAACTGTATTATCATATCGTGTGGGCAACGAAAGAACGCCTACCTCTAATCCTCCCCAATCAAGAACCTGAACTGTACAATTATATTATTGGTAAATCCGATTCTCTTAATTGTATAGTGCATAGCATAGGCGGTATGACAGACCATATTCATGTAGTTGTTTCTATTCCTCCTACAATAGCAATTGCTGATTTTATGAAAAAAATCAAGGGTAGTAGCTCTCATTATTTAAACCAGCATTATTCTATGACATCAAAGAAATTTTATTGGCAAGAAGGATATGGTGTTTTCTCACTAGGTAGTAAGCAACTTGAACAAGCTGTTAATTATGTCAAAAATCAAAAAATACACCATTTAGAAGGAACGACTAATCCTCATTTAGAAAAAGTAGATATCAATTAATAAACGTCAAAAAAATTAGTATGATAAAAATAATTTATCCGGGGAATAAAATTCCCCGTCTGATAGCTCAAGTCCTCTCAAAGAGGACTAAAGAACCAAAAATGGGGATTCACCCATAGTCGGATTCATCCGACTTCCGCTATTAGACAGGGGTTCATCCGGGGAATAAAATTCCCCGTCTGATAGCTCAAGTCCTCTGAAAGAGGACTAAAGAACCAAAAATGGGGATTTACCCATAGTCGGATTCATCCGACTTCCGCTATTAGACAGGGGTTTCTAACCCCTGGTTACCGACAAATAAAAACCCAAAAATGGGGATTTACCCATAGTGGGATTCATCCGACTTCAGCTATTAGACAGGGGTTCATCCGGGGAATAAAATTCCCCGTCTGATAGCTCAAGTCCTCTGAAAGAGGACTAAAGAACCAAAAATGGGGATTTACCCATAGTGGGATTCATCCGACTTCAGCTATTAGACAGGGGTTCATCCGGGGAATAAAATTCCCCGTCTGATAGCTCAAGTCCTCTCAAAGAGGACTAAAGAAACAAAAATGGGGATTCACCAATAGTTCATCCGGGGAATAAAATTCCCCGTCTGATAGCCAAAGTCCTCTGAAAGAGGACTAAAGAAACAAAAATGGGGATTCACCCATAGTCGGATTGATACCAAATATTAAACAAAATACATGGAAAATAATACAACATCTCACCAAGTTAGATCACAGCTGATCACCGCTTTACAACTTGACCTTATTGGTCCGACTCCTGAAGATATAGACCACCAGGAAGAAATTCTTGATCAAGCACCATCAAAATGGTATCTTTCAGGTTTTTTAGTTCCCAGTGGTGCGCCCTTAGAACAACGGATAGATGATACAGTAAATGAGGATTTAGACCTGATGGAAGGTGGTAGCACCGCTGAAGATGAAAACGTACCAGAAAAACCCTTTGCTCAAAAAGCTTTTTTCCCATCATCTATGGGTTTAAGTTTCTTAGTTCCTCAAAATGCCAGCCAACTGAATATTACAGTACAGTGGGGTGATTACTTCCCCATTAAAGATGACCATCACCCAGAGGTTGAAACTTCATATACCCAGCTAGATATTCTCTCACCCCCAGATAAGATAGATCAGACCCCCCCAGACAAATCGGGTCAAAATTTATCGGGTCAAAATTTATCGGGATGCTGGAAACGTATACCCAAACAAGCCGATCTGACTATTCCACTCCCGGACCATCCCCCAGGCCAAGACAAAATAACTTACTCTGTACCTGACAGTGACGGTTTAAAGCTGGTTATTTCTATCCGCAATGTAGGTTACCAAGAATTAATACCAGAGGGAACCTATTCAGTTTCAGTATTTTTAGTCAATAATCGTCTGGTGACTGTAGATAAACAACGGGATATTAGTTATACCTTTCAAACAACCTTAATTATAAATACCCCAGAGCCATTAGTACCCCGTCCCAATTTACGGGGAAGAGATGACAACGATTGGGATGAAAATGTGGCAGACTTGCAATACCGTGATGATTATGAGTATGCTGTGGGTCATAACGTTTCTGCCATTTCCTTGACTAATTCTGATGGGGATTGTCATAATATTCAAACTGCTTGGATACCCACGGCAGATGTAGAAAAGGTGATAGCCAGCCCTGTGGCCAAGGTAGAATTGGGGATGGAAGCCTTAGCTAAGGCATCTACACCGGAGGCATTGCAAAATATGCTCACTCCCATGAGCGATGCTTACGCTGGGTGGATTGAAAACCAACGCCATCAATGTCCCACTGATAGCGATCGCCTGGCGTTAACCACAGCAAAACGTTTAACCGTCGCCCAGAAATTACTTGACCGGGCAGAAGTTGCCAATCAACGCATTAAAGCTGGAATCACAGCTTTACAAGACCCGGAAATATTCACAGCTTTTTCTATTGCTAATCTTACCATTGCCAGATACATCCGTCAACGGGTCACCCACGGCAAAGATATTACACCAGAGTCCGTAGAAGCCCCTAAGTGGCGACCTTTCCAGCTAGGGTTTTTATTGATGAACCTAACAGGAATAGCTGACCCGGAAACAGGCGATCGGGAATTAGTTGATTTATTATTCTTCCCCACCGGTGGCGGTAAAACCGAAGCTTACCTAGGACTTGCAGCTTTTACCCTAGTTCTTAGGCGACTACGTTACCCCGGTATCAAATCCGCTGGGTTAAGTGTCCTCATGCGTTACACCCTGCGGCTTTTAACCCTTGACCAACTGGGACGTGCTGCGGCGATGATTTGCGCCCTAGAAATAGAACGTCAAAACAACCCCCAACAGTTAGGAACCTGGCCTTTTGAAATCGGACTTTGGGTAGGACAGGGGTCTACCCCTAACCGCATGGGTAAAAAAGGCGACAATGATGATTATAGTGCCAGAAAAAGAACCCTTGATTTCCAAAAAGACGATGGCAAACCATCACCAATTCCCTTAGAAAGTTGTCCTTGGTGTGGGACTAAATTTAACCGCAATTCTTTTCAATTATACCCCAACCCTGATCATCCTACAAATCTGCGTGTATCTTGCGCCAATCGGCGCTGTCACTTTTCCAGAAATCAAGCTTTACCAATAGTCGCTGTGGATGAACCAATCTATCGCCGCTTACCTTGTTTTATCATTTCCACTGTGGATAAATTCGCCAGTTTACCTTGGGTGGGAGAAACAGGGGCGTTATTTGGCAAAGTAGACCGCTATGATGATGATGGATTTTATGGACCGACACAACCAAAGGGCGGTAAAACCCTAGGTGGTCATTTACCACCCCCAGATTTAATTATCCAAGACGAATTACATTTAATTTCCGGTCCTTTGGGAACAATGGTAGGACTATATGAAACCGCCATTGATGCTTTATGTACCCAAGAAATCAACGGGAAAAAAATTCGCCCTAAAATTGTCGCTTCCACCGCTACAGTCCGCCGCGCACATCAACAAATTCAAGCTTTATTTGGTCGCAGTGAGGTTGATATCTTCCCCCCTCCAGGCCCAGACAGACGAGATTCATTTTTTGCTAAAACTGTTTCACCAACTGTAAAAAACCCCCGGATATATGTAGGTATTGCAGCCCAAGGACGCAGTTTAAAGGTGGTATTATTACGTACTTACTTGGCATTATTAAGCGCAGCCCAGAAGCACTGGTTAGAGTTGGGAGGGAAGAAAAACCCCCATAACCCCGCCGACCCCTACATGACCCTGTTAGGTTACTTTAATTCTGTGCGGGAGTTGGGAGGAAGTCGCCGGATTATCGAAGATGAAGTTAAATCTCGTCTGTTGACTTACAGTCAACGGTTGAGAATTAATGAAACTACTGGCTTATTTGCTGACCGTAAAATTGCTGATGAAATTGAAGAATTAACTTCTCGCGTCAATACTAGCCAAGTTGCAGAGACTAAACGACACCTGGAATCAACCTTTACCCAAGCGGATAAAGTTGATGTTGTCTTAGCTACTAATATGATTTCCGTGGGTTTAGATATTACCCGCTTAGGTTTAATGGTAGTTCTGGGTCAACCCAAAACCGCTGCGGAATATATCCAAGCTACCAGTCGAGTGGGAAGGGATGAGGAGCGACCAGGGTTAGTAGTAACTTTACTCAATATTCATCGTCCCCGCGATCGCTCCCATTATGAACGTTTTGCTGCTTGGCATTCTACATTTTACCGAGCCGTAGAAGCCACCAGCGTTACCCCCTTTTCCCCCCGCGCCATTGACCGAGGGATTGCAGCCATTACCGTCGCTTTAGCACGTTTGGGACATCCCAAAATGACCCCACCAATGGGCGCTTTTGACATTGCTCAACATCGTGATCAATTACAGTTTGTCATTGACACCATAGCCCAACGCGCACAAATGCAAGAGACCGAACCTAGTCAAGCACAAGCACAAGGTGAAAAAGTCGAAAGCCGAGTTAAAGACCTACTCGATAGTTGGGAAACCATCGCCAATAACAAAACCACCTTGCAATATCAACGGGAAGTAGGCGCAGCACCCCCCCTGCTGTTTGACACCCTCGACCCCGAACGAAAAAAACAAAGTTCAGCAGCTCAGAAATTTAAAGCCCAGCGGAGTTTGCGCGATGTTGAACCAACAGTCAACATCTGGATTCCTACTCAACAAGAACTAGAGGAATAAAAATCATGAGTAAATCTGACAACAAAAGACCCCCAGCAGGAGAAATACGCCAAAGTCAAATGCTTTCCAGCTTTGGCCCCGGTTCCATGGTAGATTTACCCAACCATTCTGTAATCATCGCTGGGTTAAATCATTGGCGTGGTAAGAAAACACTGATCTATGAGCCGCGATTAGCAAGTAGAGTTGCTGAAATCTTGGGTGTCAATAGTATTCAACTCTATGCACCACCAATAGACGCAGAAAACCCCGGTGATATCCGTACAGGAGTTAAAGCTTTTATTTTCCCTGCTTGGTGTTTAGCTCAAGTTAAGGAAACTTGGGAAGACCCCAGAAATAACATCAAGGGTAAAAAAATTTATCGTACCCGCCCTTTATTACGTTGGACTGATTTAACCGGTGGTAAATATCTCGATGCTCAAAAAAAGAAAGTACCAGTTGTCCCCGTTCGCTTTGTACAAGCTTGCGTTAAAGGACATATCAGTGATATTGATTGGTCTGCTTTTGTCCATGATGGCCCTGATAAAAAATGTCGCGGTCAACTATGGTTAGATGAAGCCGGTTCTGGTAACGACTTTGCCGAAATTTATGTACGCTGCGAAGCTTGTAAAAAACGTCGCCCCCTGGCTAATGCTACTATTCCCAATGGCAAAGTATTGGGGAAATGTCAGGGACACCGCCCCTGGATTGGCCCCTCTGCTCAAGAACTTTCTTGTATTCGTGAATCTACGGGTCAACCAGAATACAATCGTTTACTAGTCAGGTCGGCGAGTAATGCCTATTTCTCCCAAGTCCTAAGCGTGATTTCCCTTCCTGACCGGGACGCACCTTTACAAAACGCTGTTAATTTAGTGTATGAAGATTTTTTACAATCTGCAGAAAGTCTCAGCGATATTCAGAGAGAACGCAAGAAACCAAAAGTAAAGACGGCGATCGAACAATTTAGCGATGAAGCCGTATGGGAAGAGGTCCAGAGGCGACAAAGTGGAGTGGAAAAACTCTATAAAAGTATTAAACAAGCAGAAATTGAAACCCTACTTTCTAGCCCTGTCGTGGGGGAAGATAAACCAGATGGTAATTTTTATGCAACTGCGCGCAGTTTGGATGATTTAACACCTGCTTTTTCTCCTCTGATTGAAAGAATTGTTTTAGTACATCGCTTACGGGAAGTGATCGCCCAGGTAGGGTTTACACGGTTTGAGGCCGAAATGCCAGATATTGATGGTGAACTAGATATTAATGTTAGGCGTGCGGCCTTGGATACTGAACCTAGTTGGGTTCCAGCCATTGAGAACAAAGGGGAGGGTGTATTTATTGCCTTTCGGACAGAAGCTATAGAAGCTTGGTTACAACGGGAATCAGTGAAAAAACGGGGACGTGAACTGTCTAGGGGGTTTGACATCTGGTGCGCCAACAAAGGTATAGACCAGGAAAAAGACAAGGTGAATTTTCCGGGTTTACCCTATATTATGCTGCATTCATTATCACATCTATTAATTATGTCTGTCTCCCTAGAATGCGGTTATGCTGCTAGTTCTATCCGTGAACGCATCTATGCTAATGAAGGGGGTTATGGTATTCTTTTATATACTGGTTCCTCCGGCTCCGAAGGAACTTTAGGGGGACTGGTAGAAGTTGGTAAACGCATTGAACACCATTTAGAAGTTGCACTAGAGCAAGGGCGATTATGTTCTAATGACCCAGTATGCGCCCAACATCGTCCTGATGATGAACAAGAGGAGCGTTTTTTACATGGTTCCGCTTGTCATGGATGCTTGCTGATTGCGGAAACATCTTGTGAGCGCGGTAATCACTTTTTAGATCGCGCTCTGGTGGTATCTACTCTGGAAGGGTTGGGAACTGAGTTTTTCTCAAATTTACTTTGAAGGGTTGACGGTTGACGGTTGACGGTTGACGGTTGACTGGTCACGGAGGTTCAATCAAAATCGCTGAAATAATGATTTTCTCGTTCCAAACCTCGGTCGCTTGCTGTATAAGAGTTTCAGCCGTTTGATGACTATGCTAAATGCCATTTCAGCCGTTAAGTTTCTTGAACCTCGGAAAGTGCCTCTAGACTTCTTACTGGGACTGTGTTTAAAATGGAAGGGTCCCCACTCGCTGGGGACATTAATCGAATGGAAACGATATCGTCTGTAGTCTAGAGGACTGGGAAGATGCCAGTCCCCACTCGCTGGGGACATTAATCGAATGGAAACCCCAATTGGTTCTTATCCACCGAAACCAGAAGTTCCGTTTGTCCCCACTCGCTGGGGACATTAATCGAATGGAAACTTTCCTCGTCACACTCAATAGACCTCCAGAACCCTTGTTCTGGGGTCCCCACTCGCTGGGGACATTAATCGAATGGAAACTGGGACTAGGTTTAGGCTTGGGTTTAGGCTTAAACGTCCCCACTCGCTGGGGACATTAATCGAATGGAAACACGACATGAAGCAGCAAGCGCTTCAGACTGCTTAACGTCCCCACTCGCTGGGGACATTAATCGAATGGAAACTGTATGGCAAAAAGAAGGAGTTATGCCTTGCTGGGAAGTCCCCACTCGCTGGGGACATTAATCGAATGGAAACACCCGTGTAAATACCCACTGTTGTAAGCAGAAAGGCGTCCCCACTCGCTGGGGACATTAATCGAATGGAAACTTTTACTCCTCCATGGGGAGTCATCGAAAGGGGCGGCGTGTCCCCACTCGCTGGGGACATTAATCGAATGGAAACGATACCCTAAGGGTTGCAGAATATCCTCGACCTGTCTTGTCCCCACTCGCTGGGGACATTAATCGAATGGAAACTACCCCTAGGTACAGCAGTCCCTCAACTATCGTCAAAGGTCCCCACTCGCTGGGGACATTAATCGAATGGAAACTGAACGAGTAGTCACACGTCTTGACAGATAATATTGTCCCCACTCGCTGGGGACATTAATCGAATGGAAACCTTTTGCTTTTTTCTTTGAAGAGCACTTGCGGCTGTCCCCACTCGCTGGGGACATTAATCGAATGGAAACTCGAGATATTCCCCGGTTTCAATGTCATATATCCGGGTGTCCCCACTCGCTGGGGACATTAATCGAATGGAAACCTGGTGATAAAAACACCATGCTTTGGGGGTTCCAGTCCCCACTCCCTGGGGACACCAATCAAATAAAAACAAACAGGCTACGCCGTCTGTGCATCCCCAACCGCCCGGAAATCAATTTCCGGGCTAATAGCGGAAATCGGTTGAAACCGATTAGAAATTGTCTGAATATTTTCATCCTAATGGAAACACTACGCTGCTAACGCTCAAATACGGAACTTTTAGGTGTCCCCACTCCCCGGGGACACCAATCAAATAAAAACAAACAGGCTACGCGCCTGTACATCCCCACCCACCCGGAAATCAATTTCCGGGCTAATAGCGGAAATCGGTTGAAACCGATTAGAAATCGCCTCAATATTTTCATCAATCCTATTGGGAGGATTTTTGCTTTCAGACGGGGAATTCATTCCCCGGACTGGTTGAACACTGCCTGTGTATCCCCACCCACCCGGAAATCAATTTCCGGGCTAATAGCGGAAATCGGTTGAAACCGATTAGAAATCCCATGAATATTTTCATCAATCCTATTGGGAGGATTTTTGCTTTCAGACGGGGAATTTATTCCCCGGACTGGTTGAACCGATAATCAATTCATTGTATTGCTTCCAGCTACAATACAATATAATAAGATAACACTCCTCACAAGCAAAATATGACACTAACTGAATTACTACCATCAATTCAACAACTTTCAGCATCCGAAAAGCTCAAATTAATTCGCATTCTTGCAGAAGAGTTAGACTCTACAGAAGATATTTCTCCCTTAGAACCATTCAAAACATATTACCTAGCAACTCCTGATAACAGCTTCGGTGCTGGAAAAATCCTCATGGAACAACTAAATCAGTCTATTGCTAATGATTAACTTTTATGCGGTTGAAATATTCAACAACAGATCCCAGTCAAAATGAATTTGATAGCTTACCCAGACTTCCATTAATTTTACGTAAAGGTGATCAAATAATAGAAGTGTTGGGTTTAGTAGATAGTGGTGCTACTATAAACGTTTTACCTTATGAAATAGGGCTTCAGTTAGGGGGAATCTGGGATAGTAGAAAGGCAATTATCCAATTAGCAGGTAATCTCAGTCAAGCAGCTATGCCATTTTTTGCTACTGCTGAAATAGGTGAATTTCCATCAGTTAATTTAGCTTTTGCATGGGTGAATAAACCAAATACACCCTTAATTTTGGGACAAACTAATTTCTTTATGGAATTTGATGTTTGTTTCTATCGTTCAAAACTTGAATTTGAGATCAAACCTAAATCGTAGTAAAATAACCTCTTATGTTCCTACAAGAACCGAAAGAAAAAGCTTGTAAATTATCCCAGAGCGATCGCTTACAGTGAGGTTCCCACTCCCTGGGGACACTATTTGAATGGAAACGGGTTAGAGGTAGAATTTGAGTTTGAGTTTGCGTTTCCGCCTGTGTATCCCCACCCACCCGGAAATCAATTTCCGGGCTAATAGCGGAAATCGGTTGAAACCGATTAGAAATCCCATGAATATTTTCATCAATCCTCTTCAGAGGATTTTTGCTTTCAGACGGGGAATTTATTCCCCGGACTTTCAAACGGGAAATTTATTCCCCGGACTTTCAGACCGGGAATTTATTCCCCGGATTGTTTACCAAAAAATGTATAATACTCCTGTGTTGGTTATAACCAAAACCTTCTCACCTTTTTTTATATAACAGCACGTGGAGGTTACCAAAAGCCAGTGACTGACCTTGCAGCGGGGGAAATCGTCCGGGTGCGATCGCGCCAATACCTAATTGAGGATGTGGTATTTCCATCCACCCCAGCAGAAAATACTTTAGTTTCCCTGTCATGTTTAGAAGATGATGCACTAGGGGAAAAACTAGAGGTACTGTGGGAGAAAGAAATTGATGCCAAACTCATAGGTAAAACCTCATGGGAAATTATAGCCCATCGGGGCTTTGATAGTCCCGGGCTATTTTCTGCCTATCTCCATACTCTGCGCTGGAATTGCGTCACCTCAACGGATCCAAAACTCTTTCAAGCACCATATAGAGCGGGTATTGAAGTCAAAGCGTACCAACTCGAACCCCTGCGCAAAGCCTTATTAATGCCGAGAGTGGGTTTATTTATTGCGGATGATGTGGGTTTAGGTAAAACCATAGAAGCCGGGTTAATTCTGCGGGAAATGTTGATGCGGCAAAAAGTCCGGCGGGTGGTGATTTCCTGTCCGCCCTCAGTGGTGCGACAATGGCAACAAGAAATGGAAAGCCGCTTTGGGTTAACCTTGATAATTTTTGATCGGGAATTTATGGCTAGTCGTCGTCAAGAACGCGGCTATGGGATTAACCCTTGGACAACTCACAACCGCTTTATTATTTCCCATGCTTTATTACGAGATGAAACCTATGCTGCACCTTTGCGAGATTGGTTAGGAGATTTCAGCGGTGGGTCGATGTTGATTCTGGATGAAGCCCATAACGCCGCCCCTGCGAGTGGGTCGAGATATGCTGTAGACTCCCAACTAACCAGAACCCTCCGGGATATCGCCCCCAGATTTGAACATAAACTGTTTCTCTCAGCTACGCCCCACAATGGACATTCTAACAGCTTTGCAGCATTGTTAGAAATTCTTGACCCTCAAAGATTTTGTCGCGGCGTACCAGTGCGCGATCGCCAACTGTTAGATACAGTCATGGTCAGAAGATTAAAACAAGACCTGCGAGAAATTGGCGAAGAATTTCCCGAACGGCGAGTAATACCTATTATTATTGATCACCTCCCAGAAAACGCCCCAGAATTGCAACTCTCACGCTTACTGCAAGAATATCGCCACCTGCGGGAAGAAAGACTAAAAACAGCATCTAAATCTAGTCAAAATGCCGCCATGCTGGTAATTACTTCCCTACAAAAGCGGTTGCTATCTTCCATAGAAGCATTTGCACGGACTTTAAAAGTCCATCGGGCGGCTGTGGTTCGACTCCGCTCACCAACCATGGAAAAGAAAATTACTCACCATGTAAGTCAAATAGATAACTTACCCTTGCTGCGGGAAACCCCCGACGCAGACGATGAACGGGCGGAATTACCAGAGGAAGAAATTCAAGCAGAGGAAGATAGCCAAGTAACATTAGCTACTGCAAACGCTGTGAATATAGGGTTAAGCAGTCGGGAATGGGAAATTTTAGAGCAGATGACCGACATCGCCAACCAAGCCAGATATGAACCAGACCCACGGGTAAAGGAGTTAGAAGCTTGGATTAAAGAACATCTGTGCCCCAACTTAGGTCAACCTAACGCCCCTTGGCTAAATAGAAGAGTCATTATATTTACTGAATATATAGACACCAAAAACTACCTAAAACAACAACTAGAAGCAGCCATTACTGGCTCCCATAGAGACACACAACGGCTAGATGTATTTCATGGCGGGATTATTGGGGAAGAGCGCCGGGATGTGATCAAAAATGCCTTCAACGCCGACCCCGCCCATCATCCCCTGCGGATTCTCATTGCTACCGACGCAGCGCGGGAAGGGGTAAACCTGCAAAACAACTGTGCGGATCTGTTCCATTTTGATATACCTTGGAACCCTTCGAGAATGGAACAGCGCAACGGACGGATTGACAGAAAATTACAGAGAGCGCCTGTAGTTAACTGTTACTACTTTGTGTTAGCTCAACGCCCAGAGGACCAAGTATTAAAAGTATTGGTGAAAAAAACCCAAACCATTCACCAAGAACTAGGAATCCTTTCACCGGTACTACAGAAAAACCTATCCCAGTTACTAGAAACTGGGATTCGCCACCATCAACTCAATAATATTACTGCTGCTATAGAAAAAGCTGATTTACCCAACTCACAAATAACTAACACCGAACTGGAAGCAAATCGACAGCGCAGGGAACAGTTAACCCAGCAATTATCCCAACTACAAGAGATGCTGAAAAAATCCCGGGATTGGTTAGGACTAAGTGACGAACATTTCCGCCAGGCGATTTCTGCTTCATTAGAAATGCTAGGTAAAACAGCTCTCACAGCTGTAGACCCAGCAGAAGTAATTCAAGACTCCGCAACCGCACGCTGGAAACTCCCAGAACTTGACCAAAGCGCAGACCCCACATGGGTTAATACCTTAGACACCTTAAGAACCCCACGCCAAAAAGCACAGAAACCATGGGAATGGCGCAAGGAGTCCCCCATCCGTCCGGTAGTATTTCGCGACCCTGGTTCTTTAGATGGGGAAGTTGTACACCTCCACCTAGAACATCGGGTAGTTCAGCGATTGTTAGGTAGATTTTTATCCCAAGGATTTTTACATGATGAATTAACTCGTGCTTGTGTGTGTCTCACAGATGACCCCATGACTAAAATTATCGCCCTGGGACGCTTATCAATTTATGGAGAGGGAGCATCACGGTTACATGATGAAGTAATTACAGTCGCGGCCGAATGGTCTGACCCGGTAACCAGGGGAAGGAAGAAATTACAACCCCTCAAAGAAGGGGAAAAAGACGACGTATTGAAGTTATTAGAAACCTCCTTAGTAGCGCCGCGCTTGCAAAAAGTACCAGAAACAGTTAAACAGATATTACAAAAAAATGCCGACCAAGATATCGCCGCATTAATTCCCCATTTAGAACGACGGGGGGAAGATTTAGCCCAAAGAGCGCAGAAGAAGTTAACCGCACGGGGTCAAGCAGAAGCAGCGCAAATGAAGAAAATTTTAGAAGCACAACAGCAGCGCATTCAAGAACATCAAGGAGAAATTACACAGAAAAAAGCTATTCAGTTAAGTATTCCCTATGCAGAATTTCCCGCGCAGGAAAAACAGCAATTAGAAGCAGACCTTCGCTACTGGGAAAAACGACTCCAGGGACTTGCTGAAGAAATTAATTCTGAACCCGGACGTATTGAAGCTTCTTACCAAGTCAAAGCGATGCGCATTGAACCGGTGGGATTAATTTATTTATGGCCGGTTTCCGGTTGAGGGGTGTAAACTTTGATGAAAGATAGAGAAATTCAACAACATAAAGAATGGTTGGGCTTTTTACAACCAGTGGGGTTAGTGGTCTCCCCCATCGCATTAAATAATTTACAAGTTTCGGTAAATCGTAATGTTGTGGAGTTACAGCAGCGTTTAAATAGCATAGTTACACCGCTCATTGCTGAGTTTGCTAAGTTTACCCAAGAAATTTTAGGTTGGGAACCTACGGATTTAGTTCCCGCTCCTGATGATTTGGTGGTATCCCTCCCGGAATATGGGGAAATTTTAAAACCTACCTATGGTGTCCCTGACCCGGATCATAGGGGTTGGCTGATGTTAGTCCAGGTAATTTCACCAGGTATAGATTTAGATAGGGTGAGGGAAGATACCACATCAACAGGGTGGCGAGCCAGCCCCCAAGCTAAGTTTGAGCGACTGTTACGAGAACAAGATATACCTGTGGGTATATTATGTAATGGTAGTCATTTACGCTTGGTCTATGCGCCTAGGGGAGAATCTTCGGGATACCTAACCTTTCCTGTACAGGCTATGTGCGAAGTGTCGGGACGGTTGATCTTAGGTGCGATGCATATGTTATTAGAAGAACAGCGAGTGTTCAATGGACCGACGGAACGCCGGTTACTAGCCTTGTTGGAAAATAGCCGCAAGTATCAAAATGAGGTTTCTACTAAGTTATCGGCACAGGTACTTGATGCTCTATGGGATTTGTTGCGGGGGTTCCAATCTGCGAATGTAGCTGCTAAGGGCAGGTTATTTGATGACATTGCTAAAAATAATTCTCAATATATTTACGGAGGACTAATTACAGTCTTGCTGCGGTTGGTGTTTCTGTTATATGCAGAAGATGAGGGATTAATGCCCCAAGATAGGATTTATATCAGCAATTATTCAGTTACAGGACTATATGAACGCTTGCGTACAGATGCGGGTAATTACCCTGATACAATGGATCAGCGTTATGGTGCTTGGGCGTGGTTACTGAGTTTATTTCGCCTGGTTCACGATGGGGGTAGTCATGGTGATTTATATTTACCACCACGAGCGGGACAACTGTTTGACCCCGATGAGTACCCATTCCTGGAAGGTCGCAGTTTATTAAATTCTCACTTATTAAATTCTCACTTACCATCGCAGATTGAACCGCCGCGGGTGTCTGATGGGGTAGTGTATCGAATCCTAGATAAGTTACTAGTACTAGATGGCGATCGCCTATCCTATCGCGCCTTGGATGTGGAACAAATCGGCTCAGTCTATGAAGGGGTCATGGGTTATGAAGTTGAACAAGCAACCTCCCGTTCAATTGGTGTGTGGAGTAAACCCAATGGCGCAAAACATTCTGTAACCGTGGTGGTGAGTGTAGAAGAGATTTTGCACACCCCAGCTAACAACCGGGGAAAGTATTTACAGGAGGTTGCTGGGTGTGAGGTTTCCGGTAAATCATTAACTGAGTTAAAACAAGCTCAAACAGCACAAGATGTAATTGCATCTCTAGGTCAAAAAATATCTCCCCAAACCCCTAGCTTATTACCTCCTGGTTCCCTATATTTGCAACCGGGGGAAGAACGGCGTAGCAGTGGTTCTCACTACACACCGCGATCGCTCACAGAATCAATAGTTAAAGAAACTCTTAGACCGGTTTTAGAGTCTTTGGGAGCTAACCCCACTCCTGAGCAAATATTGGATTTAAAGGTATGTGACCCTGCTATGGGTTCCGGTGCTTTTTTGGTAGAAGCTTGTCGCCAATTAGCAGAAAAGCTAGTGGAAGCTTGGGACAAAAACCCTGGTTCAACCACAGTATCTTCTAATGAAGAACCTTTAGTTTGCGCTCGACGATTAATTGCAGAACGGTGTTTGTATGGGGTTGATAAAAATCCTTTTGCGGTAACTTTGGGCAAAATATCTATATGGTTGGTGACCTTTGCAGATAATTATCCTCTAACTTTTTTAGACCACTGTCTTAAGTCTGGTGATTCTTTGGTTGGTTTAACTCAAGACCAGATTAAACGGTTTACTTGGGAGAGCGATCGCACCTATGATGACCCGGATTTGTCGCTGTTAAATCAACAATTATCCAAGTCTAGATTTAACCGAGATGAAATACACCGACTAAGAGATGACGATTACCAGTCTAAACAGCAATGTTACCAAGCATCAGAGGACTTATTAACTGATAGTCGGGTTAAGGCTGATATGGCGATCGCTGCTTTCTTTGGTGCGGGTAAACCTAAAGCTAGGAAGGTCAAAACAGATGAGTTATTTCAAAAGTATTTCCGGTGGCGACAAAACCCAGAAAACAATACGGAGGTAATGGAGATTAGCCAAGGTTTACGTTCTCAAGAGAAACCTGTAATCCCATTCAACTGGGAGTTAGAGTTCCCAGAGGTATTTAACCGTCCTAACCCTGGTTTTGATGCGATCGTGGGTAATCCTCCGTTTGCGGGGAAAAATACAACTATCAACGCTAACGCCCTCGGTTACTTAGATTGGTTAAAGGTGGTTCACCCGGAATCCCATGGTAACTCAGATTTAGCGGCTCACTTTTTCCGACGTGCTTTTACCCTCCTGAGAAAAAACGGGACTTTTGGATTAATCGCCACTAACACCATCTCCCAGGGTGACACCCGCTATACAGGGTTAAGATACATCTGTGAAAACGGCGGGACGATTTATAACGCCACCAAGCGGTTAAAATGGCCTGGTGTTGCGGCGGTGGTTGTTAGCATTGTTCATGTAATTAAGGGGGAATATGGACGGGTTAATCAAGATGTCAATATGCGATCGGCTCAACGAGAAGGGGGAATAGATTCGCGCTCGGTTCAACCAGACCGGGGAATAAATTCCCCGTCTGAAAGCGAAAATCCTCTGAAGAGGATTGATGGAGATGTTGATACAATTTCTATTTCTGCTATTAGACCGGAAATTGATTTGCGGGCGGGTGATGGGGTATTTTTAGATGGTAAACCTGTTAATCATATTTCTGCTTTTCTGTTTAAAGCACCGGGTAATAATAACCCTAAGACGCTGTTAGCTAATGCGGGTAAAAGTTTTCAGGGGTCTATTGTTCTGGGTATGGGCTTTACCTTTGATGATACTAACCCCAACGCGACACCCATTAGTGAGATGCACTGGTTAATTGAGTCTAACCCTAAAAATCAAGAGTGTATTTTCCCTTATATTGGGGGTGAAGAGGTTAATTCTAGTCCTACCCATGCTTATCACCGTTATGTGATTAATTTTGGTGATATGAGTGAACAGGAAGCTAGGAATTATCCTGATTTAATGGCGATCGTGGAGACTAAGGTTAAGCCTGAGAGGGAGAAGCTAGGAAATAACGTTGATGCAATGATACGTAAAAAAAATTGGTGGCTATGGGGTCGATACACACCTGCTTTATTTAATGCGATCGCACCTCTTAACCGCGTGTTAGTAACTAACGCTCAAGCATCAAATCATCTATTATTTATTTTTTACCAAACTAAAGTTGTTTTTGCAAATAGTTTAAATGTCTTTCCCTATGAAACATATTCAACCTTTACTGTCCTCCAATCTCACATCCATGAGATATGGGCGAGATTTTTTAGTTCATCAATGAAGAATGATTTACGCTATAATCCCTCCGATTGCTTTGAAACATTTCCATTCCCTGAGAACTGGGAACATGACCCCAATTTAGAATCTGTAGGGGCTGAATATTACCAGTATCGTGCTGAGTTAATGGTACGCAACAATGAGGGGTTAACTAAGACTTATAACCGGTTCCATGACCCGAATAACTTGGAATCTGAGATTCTTAAGCTTAGGGAGTTACACATGGCGATGGATAAGGCGGTTATAGCAGCTTATGGGTGGTTTGACTTAAAGCCCCAGTATGAGTTTATTCTGGACTATGAGGATGAGGAGGATTCTAATAAGCGTAAAAAGCCGTGGCGTTATCGTTATCCTGATGACTTGCGGGATGAGGTATTGGCTAGGTTAATACGGTTGAATGGCGATCAATATGAGTTAGAAATCTTAGGGGGTAAAGGTGTAGATAAACCCAAACCCCAAGGAAAGACTAAAAAGACTGCTAAAAAAAAACCCAACCCGTTGCAGAAACATTAAGCTTGTTCCCTGATGAAAATAATTTATCTGGGGAATGAAATTCCCCGTCTGATAGATTCATCCTAAAAAACCAGAAATGGGGATTCACCCATATTCGCATTTACCCATAGTTCATCCGGGGAATAAAATTCCCCGTCTGATAGCTCAAGTCCTCTGAAAGAGGACTAAAGAAACAAAAATAGGGATTTACCCATAGTCGGATTCATCCGGGGAATAAAATTCCCCGTCTGATAGCTCAAGTCCTCTGAAAGAGGACTAAAGAAACAAAAATAGGGATTTACC
>NZ_JANQDG010000107.1:0-33647 GCF_029891665.1 Anabaenopsis sp. FSS-46
AGACAACCCAGCGCCCTGAAATTTCGGCTTACACCCAAATTTTAGCCGGGTTAAAATTTAAGAAGGATTTAATTAGAAGACTATTTCGGGAGGGTATGATGCGCGAGTCAGTAATTTACCAAGAAATTCTCGAAGAAGGGAAACAGGAAGGAGAACAAATAGGGGAACGGCGAGGAGAACTGCGAGGGAAACAAATAGGGGAACAAATAGGAGAACGACGTTTAGTTATACGTCAACTTACACGCAGGGTGGGAGAACTACCCCCAGATATAGGCGCACAATTGGCAAATTTATCATTGGAAGAATTAGAAAATCTGGGTGAGGCTTTATTAGACTTTACCAGTTTGTTAGATTTGCAGTCCTGGTTAGGTAATAAGTAGAAACTGAACCCCAAAATAACCGGTATTTTGGGGTATCATCACTTACAGCGAATTGCAAGTTTATTTCGTAAATGTTTTGGATTGAGTAAATTGGTTGCAGTCGCAATAATAATATCAAACGTTTTGGCTGTGTGGTCGTCAGTTTATTGATTCTTAAGAAAAAAAATCAAACTTGAAGGTATGAGATATGGATAAAAGGTATGAGATATGGATAAGGTGATACAAAATGGCAATTAAGAAAAGCGAACTTTATAGTACTTTGTGGAAAAGCTGTGATGAACTCCGTGGGGGGATGGATGCATCTCAATATAAAGACTATGTATTAGTATTATTATCTGTCAAATATGTATCTGATAAATATGCTAGTGTCCCAGATGCTTTAATAATAGAAGTTCCCCATCTGCTGTAATAGCTGTAATAATTAAAACTCCAGCCCTCACCCCTGCTCCTCACATCTTGCACCTACCGGGTACCTGGAGTTTAGACTAAAAATACAAGCTGTTTGCATAATCCCTAAGTACCGTATAATTACTGTGAGGGAGTTATCCAAGGAACTAATAACTAATGTCTGAGTCGTTAAATTTTTCGTTCCTAGCAGTCCATAATCAACAACTGGTAAGATTAGGTACTCTAGCTGAAAGATATTTTACAGATGACCCTAATACCTGTTTAATTAAATTACGCCAGTTTGGTGAATTGCTGGCCCAATTAGCAGCAGCGAATATAGGACTGTATCAGGTAGAGGATGAACGCCAGATTAATTTGCTCAATCGGTTGCGCGATCGCGGGTTAGTCAAGGGAGAAGTTGACCAACTATTCCATGAACTGCGTAAAATTGGTAATACAGCAACCCATGAGCTTTCAGGAAATCACCGACTGGCCTTAAGTGGGCTAAAATATGCTCGTGCGTTGGGAATTTGGTTTCATCGGGTATTTGGGGATAATCCTAAATTTGCGCCCGGTCCGTTTATTCCCCCACCTGACCCAACTATAGAAACCCAGACCCTCAAAGCTGAATTAGCACGCTTGCGAGATCAGGTAAAAAAGCAACTTTCAGCAGTGGAAGCAGCGCAAGCATTAGCAGCAATAGAAGCCCAACGGCGCATAGTTGCGGAAGATTTAGCCCGGGAAGCTGAGGCTAAAACCCAAGAGGTTGTGAGTCAGTTGGTGGGAATCCAAGCTCAAGGGAAGGAAAAATCACAACAAACCATTGAGCGGACTATTTCCCAAGCACAGATTGCGGAAATTGGGGTGTTATTGGATGAGCAAGAAACCCGAAAACTCATTGATGCTCAATTACAAGCTGCGGGATGGGAAGCAGACACCGAAGAATTGACTTATCAAAATGGGGTCCGTCCTGAAAAGGGAAGAAACCTAGCGATCGCAGAATATCCCACAGCTAATGGACCCGCTGACTATGCTTTGTTCTGTGGGTTGCAGATTGTGGGAGTAGTAGAAGCGAAACGTCAAAGTAAGGATGTTTCCCAAGGAGCATTAAACCAAGCTAAACGCTACAGCGAAGGGTTTCAAGTATTGGGGGAGGAGGTGTTTGCTGGTGGTCCTTGGGAACGGTACAAAGTTCCTTTTGTGTTTGCTACTAACGGTAGACCATATTTACAGCAACTGGAAACTAAGAGCGGAATCTGGTTTTGTGATTTGCGTCGTCCTACTAATTTGCGAGTATGCCTCACCGGGTGGTATAGTCCTGAAGGTTTACTAGATGTTTTAGCTCAAGATATTGATCAGGCAAATCACCGTTTAAGCCAAGAAGGGTTTAAGTATGGGTTTGAACTACGTGATTATCAAATTCTTGCTATTCAAGCTGTAGAGTCCGCTTTGGCTAGGGAACAACGGGTACTACTCTTAGCAATGGCCACAGGTACAGGAAAAACTAAAACCTGTATTGCTTTAATTTACCGTCTACTCAAAACTAAGCGATTTCGGCGGATCTTATTTTTGGTTGATCGTAGCGCCTTAGGTGAACAAGCTGACAATGCTTTTAAAGATTCTTCCATGGAGAATTTACAAACTTTTGCTGATATATTCGAGATTAAAAACTTAAAAGATATTGAACCAGGTAGGGATACTAAGGTTCATATTGCTACGGTACAAGGTATGGTCAAGCGGATTCTCTACCCTGGTGATGGTGCATCTGTAATTACCCCAGACCAGTATGATTGTATTGTAGTGGATGAGTGTCACCGGGGCTATGTACTAGATCGGGAATTAAGCGATCGCGAATTGGAGTTTAGAGACTTTAAGGATTATGTATCAAAATACCGTCGGGTGTTAGAGCATTTCGACGCTGTAAAAATTGGTTTAACTGCAACCCCCGCACTCCACACCTCAGAAATTTTTGGTCAACCTGTTTACATCTACAGCTATCGAGAAGCTGTCATCGATGGTTGGTTAATTGACCACGAAGAGCCTTTGAAGATTAGCACCAGGTTATCTGAAGAGGGGATAGCTTGGCAAGCCGGGGAGGAAATGGAGTTTTTTAATCCTCAAACTGGGCAACTTGATTTAGTTAATGCCCCTGATAACGTAAAATTGGAAGTAGAACAGTTTAACCGCAAGGTAATTACAGAAGATTTTAACCGGGTTGTCTGTGAAGCTGTCGCCGAGTATATTGATCCATCCCTACCAGGAAAAACCTTGGTTTTCTGTGTGACTGATTATCATGCAGATATTGTGGTTAAGGAACTTAAACAAGCTTTTAAGAATAAATACGGCAGCATAGAGGATGAAGCAGTAATTAAAATTACAGGTACTGCGGATAAACCCTTAGAGTTAATTCGGAAGTTACGCAATGAAGTTAACCCCAAAGTGGCTGTAACTGTAGACTTGCTGACCACAGGAATTGATGTTCCCTCAATTTGTAATCTGGTGTTTATTCGGCGAGTTAATTCCCGGATTCTCTATGAACAAATGTTAGGCAGGGCGACCCGTCTATGTGATGATATTGGCAAAGAGGTATTTAGAATTTTTGATGCGGTGCGCTTATATGAGGCGATCGCCCCTGTGTCTACTATGAAACCTGTGGTGGTTAACCCCAATATTTCCTTTACTCAATTGGTGGAGGAGTTGGAAACTGTCCACACCCCGGAAAATTTAGAACTAGTTATTAACCAACTACTGGCGAAAATTCAACGCCAATGCAAACATTTATCCCCTAACAGTCGAGAACAGTTAGAAGCGATCGCCGGAATCCCCTTATCAAATATAGTTCCCCATCTCAAGGGAAGTACACCAGACCAGGTAAAGGAATGGTGGAAACAAAGAAAGGCGATCGCCCAAATTCTAGACCGTCGGGATGGTGGAACTCAACCCATTTTAATTTCCCGTCATAGTGATGAGTTGGTGGGGATTGAACAGAGTTATGGTAATGCTCAACGTCCCCAAGATTATTTAGAGAGCTTTAAGGCTTTTTTAACAGATAACATTAATCAGGTTCCCGCTTTGATAGTTGTGACACAGCGTCCCCGCGAGTTGACTAGAGCGCAACTCAAAGAACTGCGAATCCTCTTAGATGCAGCAGGATATACAGAAACTAACCTCAAAACTGCATGGAGAGAAACAAATAATCAAGAAATTGCAGCTTCTATTATAGGCTATATTCGTCAAGCTACTTTAGGCGATGCTTTAAAACCCTATTCGGAACGGGTAGATCAGGCCATAAACAAAGTCCTGTCTAGTCGGAGTTGGACACCCCCCCAACGTCAGTGGTTAGAACGAATTGGTAAACAGATTAAGGCCGAAACAATTGTGGATCGGGAAGCTCTGGATAAAGGAGCGTTTAAAACCCATGGGGGATTTAACAGACTTAATCAGGTTTTTGATGGGAATTTAGAGGGTATTATCACCCAAATCCATGAAAATATTTGGGATGTAGCTGGATAGCTCCCCCAAAGTTCCAAAGCCAACTAAGATATTCAAGGGGATGTTTGATAAGTTTTCAACAGGTAATTTTTATCTTAGGGAACAGGGAACAGGGAACACACCACAACAATCAAATCCAGTCCCCTCCCCTTACAAGGCTATCCATTACCCGGATCTTTCTTAACATTTGTGAGAGCGATCGCTCGCAAACCCCCAAACCTTAATCCTCCGTTGATGATTATCAATAAAATAAGGATTTTATCAAGAAGAATAAGGTACATTTTGTCAAGAGTAGGGAAATTTTCAAGCGTTGAAACCGTTGCCACATAAATGTTTCAACATTATTAAGAAAAATGTGGGTAATGGATAGCCTGACAAGGGGAGGGTTAGGGTGGGGTGAAACAATAGTTGATACACTAATCATGATTTATCAAACATCCTCTTAGGGACGATGCACGTTATTAGTTTTAAAATCTTAAGAGAATATGCAGAAAACCATGCAGATTGTCGGGAAGCTCTGAACAATTGGTATAAGGTGGCTGTAAAAGCCAAATGGTCAAAATTAGTGGAAGTACAGCAGGTTTTCCCGAAAGCAGAAGCTGTTAGTAATTTTACTGTTTTCAATATTAAGGGGAATAAATATCGCTTAATTGTTAGTATAGATTATGAAGGGCAGTTAATTTATATTAAGTATATCCTCACTCACGCCGAATATGATAAGGAGAACTGGAAAGATGACCCTTACTTTTAATCCAGATAAATACAAGGAATTATTAACAGTTTATCTTCCCAAGCTGATCAAAACTGAAGCAGAAAATGATCAAGCTTTAGCGATGGTAGAAGATTTAATGCACCGGGAGCGCACTCCTGAAGAAAATGAGGTTTATCAGTTGTTAATTATTTTAATTGAGAAGTTTGAACAAGAATATTATCAGCCTAATCAGCAGAATAATCCTGGTTCTATGTTATTATTTCTTTTAGAGGAATCTGATAAAACTAGAAAGGATTTAGTACCGGTTTTAGGGACAGAAGATATAGTTAATAATATTTTGAGTGGACAAGAGAAAATAAATGCAGAACAAGCCCGGAAGCTGGGAGATTTTTTTTATGTAGAATCTAGTTTATTTATGGAATAATAATTAAATTCGTAGTTGGGCTATAGCCCACTAACTAACTATCTTGTCCGCTGTTAATCCTGGGAAAATCCTGATCTGAATTATGGTAGCTACCTCTGATATTGTACAAAAGCTGTGGACATTATGCGATGTTTTACGGGATGATGGCGTTACATACCTACAATATGTCACAGAGTTAACCTATCTGCTATTTCTGAAAATGGCTCAGGAAACAGGAGCAGAAAAGCAATTACCAGAGGGTTACCGCTGGGGTGATTTAGTTGCTCAGAATGGGGTAGACCAACTGGAATTTTATCGATCGCTCTTATTGATGTTAGGTTCTAAAAATTCCTCTCAAAGAGTACAGACAATTTTCGCTAATGCTCAAACTTCCCTCAAGCAACCCCGCATCCTCAAAAAACTACTAACCAGTATTGATAATTTAGATTGGTTCTCTGACCATCGAGATGAGTTTGGGGATTTGTACGAAGGACTGTTACAAAAAAACGCCGATGAGAAGAAATCTGGCGCGGGTCAGTATTTTACCCCCAGACCATTAATTGATTCGGTGGTTGACCTGCTCAAACCACAACCAGGAGAGTTAATCCAAGACCCCGCAGCGGGTACGGGTGGGTTTTTAATTGCAAGCGATCGCTATATTCGTCAACACCATGACCCCTTTGACTGGACAGAAGCACAGCAAGACTTTCAACAGCATCAAGCACTTTATGGTATGGAGTTAGTGCAAGATGCTCACCGCTTGCTGTTGATGAATATGATGTTACACGGGATTGAAGGTAATGTAAATTTAGGTGATACCCTTTCTTCAACAGGACAGCGATTACCCAAAGCCGATGTCATTCTTACTAATCCTCCCTTTGGCACAAAAAAAGGAGGGGGGTTACCTTCCAGGGATGATTTTACCTATTCCACCTCTAATAAACAACTGGCATTTTTACAGCACATCTACAGATCACTGAAACCAGGGGGAAGAGCAGGGGTAGTTTTACCTGATAATGTGCTGTTTGAGGATGGACAAGGTAAATCTATCCGCGCTGATTTGATGAATAAATGTAATTTACATACTATTCTCAGGTTACCAACTGGTATATTTTATGCCCAGGGTGTGAAAACTAATGTGTTATTTTTCCAACGGGGGACGACGGAGAAAGATAACACTAAAGCGGTTTGGATCTATGATATGCGTACTAATATGCCGAGCTTTGGTAAACGTTCCCCTCTGACTCGTAACCATTTTACTGAGTTTGAGCAGTGCTATGGGGATGACCCTAATGGTGATAGTCCCCGGGTAGATTTAGGTGAAGATGGGCGTTTTCGCTGCTTTACCAGGGAGTATATTACACAACGTCATGAAAATTTAGATATTTCCTGGTTACGGGATGATAGTTTACAATCTGGGGATTTACCGGAACCAGAGGTAATTGCTGGTGAGATTTTAGCAAAACTGCAATTTGCAACTCAGGAGATGGAAGCTTTAGTTATGTTACTGAATGGGGATGATGTGAGTTTTTCCTAGGGGTTGAAGGAGGTAAATGGTAAGGAATTAAAGGTAAAGTTTCTTTTCTTTTAGTTGGTGAAGATGCTCAAGCTTGGGTGTTAAGCAATAGAAGGGGGGAAACCCAATATAGAGAATTAAATCTTAGAGATATATATAAAGTATGAGTGATGAGTTAATAGAATTACCAGAAGGTTGGCGTAAAGTTACTTTATCTGACATTACATATCGCATTACTAAAGGGACTACTCCTACATCACTTGGTTTTGACTTTATTCAAAAAGGTATTCTTTTTGTGAAAGTTGAGAGTATTTATAATGGTTACATAAATCACGAACTGTGTACTTTTATTGGTTTTGATGCAAATGAAGCTTTAGCAAGGTCGCTACTACAAGAAGACGATGTATTGTTTTCAATTGCTGGTACACTGGGACGTGTAGCTGTTGTAAAAAAAGATGATTTGCCAGCTAATACAAATCAAGCTTTGGCAATTATTAGATTAGTGAAACCAATTTGTTGTAATTATATAGCGAAATTTTTATCATCACATTTGTTGAAAAAAAGTATACAGGAAAGTGGTAGAGGTGTAGGGCTTCAAAATATAAACTTAAAACAAGTTTCTGAGTTTAAAATCCCCCTCCCACCACTAAACGAGCAGAAACGCATAGTAACCAAAATAGAAGAGTTAAGCGATCGCACTCAAAAAGCAAAAGCAGCCTTAGAAAGTATACCTCAATTGTGCGATCGCTTTCGTCAGTCTGTCCTTGCTGCTGCTTTCCGAGGTGATTTAACCAAAGAGTGGCGCGAACAAAACCCAGACGTTGAACCTGCTTCAGTTTTACTAGAGAGGATTAGGAAGAAAAGATTTGAACTAGCTCAAACTGCTAGAGAAATTTCTACAGTTAAAAAAGCTTATGAAGAAAAAACTATATTCTTAGATGAAGAACAATATGCATATTTACCAAAAACATGGATTAGCTGTAAAATTAATAGTATTGGAAATGTATGTAACGGAAGCACACCTCCTAGAAATGTAGAAGAATATTGGCAAGGTGTTATCCCTTGGGTAAGTTCAGGAGAAGTTGCGAATAATATCATTTATGAGACTCATGAAAAAATTACAGAACTTGGATATAAAAATAGTTCTGTTAGGCTATTACCCAAAGGAACCGTTTTACTAGCAATGATAGGACAGGGAAAAACTAGGGGGCAAACATCTATATTGCAGATTGAAGCCACTATTAATCAAAATATTGCAGCTATTATTTTAAATCATGATCTGGTTGTATCAGAATATCTTTGGTATTGGTTTCAATACCAGTACGCATCCACTAGAGAATTAGGAAGTGGTTCTGGTCCACAAGCACTAAATTGTCAAAGAGTACGTGAAATACCATTAATTTTAGCTCCTATTAATGAACAAATCAAGGTAGTTGAGTGTATTAAATACATACTTCACCAAGTTGAATTAATAAGGGAAAATTACCAGCAAGCAACAGAGAAACTAGAAACACTAAATCAATCAATCCTAGCCAAAGCCTTCCGGGGTGAATTAGTCCCCCAAGACCCTAACGATGAACCAGCATCCCTATTGCTAGAACGAATTAGAAGCGAGCAAGAAAAATTAAACCCCAGCACACCAAAAAGTAAAAGAACTACTAAACTCAACAAACAAACCAACACCATAGAATCATAGATCACCCTTTGCATACAGAGGCGATCCTCTAAGAGGATGTTTGATAAGTTTTCACCCGTAATTTTTATCTTAGGGAACAGGGAACACACCGAACAGGGAACACACAAAAAACAATCAAATCCAGTCCCCTCCCCTTACAAGGGGAGGGTTAGGGAGGGGTCAAACAATATTCGATACACTAATCATGACTTGACAAACATCCTCTTAGCTTCCGACCCATCAACAGTCAACGGTTCGACTCCGCTCACCGACCACAGTCAACGGTTCGACTGCGCTCACCGACCACCGTCAACAGTTCGACTCCGCTCACCGACCACCGTCACCTGATGAAACTTGAGGGGGATTTTATAAACTAGATTCGCCAATTCTGCCCTAGATAAGTTAAAGATTGAAATAGCTGGTGATTCATCGCCAGCATTTCCCCAACCCATCCTCTAGGAAGAACCGCGCCATTAGCTTGGTGTATTTTCATCTGGTGAGGACTAACGTGTGATAGCTTGCGTGGCGTAGCCATAGATTAAATCACAGCCCTAAGCGTGACGTTTTATCTTGACATTTCACCGATAGCTTGAGTGGCGTAGCCATAATCACATCAATTTGACTGTTTAGCTAGCATAGCTACTCTTTTTCTTGAAATTTCCATGTCAACTCTCGTCATCGTCGAATCTCCGACCAAAGCTCGTACCATTCGCAACTACCTGCCAAAAAACTATCGGGTAGAAGCGTCTATGGGTCATGTCCGTGACTTACCCCAATCTGCCACGGAAATTCCCGCCGCTGTGAAGGCGGAGCCGTGGGCCCAGCTGGGGGTAAATGTAGAAGCCGACTTTGAACCGGTGTATGTAGTCCCCAAAGACAAAAAGAAAGTTGTCACCCAGCTTAAAGAAGCCCTCAAAGAAGCAGATGAACTGATTCTGGCAACTGACGAAGACCGGGAAGGTGAAAGCATCAGTTGGCATTTATACCAACTGCTCAAGCCAAAAGTTCCGACTAAGCGAATGGTCTTTCACGAAATTACCCAAGAAGCTATTAAAAAAGCTTTGAAAAACTGCCGCAATATTGATGAGGAGTTAGTTCGAGCCCAAGAAACACGGCGGATTTTGGATCGATTAGTGGGTTATACCCTGTCTCCCCTGCTGTGGAAAAAAATCGCCTGGGGATTATCCGCTGGAAGAGTACAGTCAGTAGCTGTGAGACTTTTAGTCACCAAGGAGCGCCAACGGCGAGCCTTCCATGAAGGTACATATTGGGATTTAAAAGCTAACTTAGTGCAGGAAAAAACCGCCTTTGGCGCTGTGTTAGTGACACTGGGAGGAACAAAAGTAGCCACTGGTAGTGATTTTGACGCAGCCACGGGACAAATTACCTCCGGGCGCAATGTCTTGTTACTTAACGAAGCCCAAGCGATCGCCCTCAAACAAAGGCTGACGGGGAAAACCTGGAATGTCAACAACATCGATGAACGGGCTGTAACACGTAAACCAGCGCCACCCTTTACCACCTCCACACTCCAACAAGAATCAAACCGTAAACTGCGCCTCTCAGCCAGAGACACTATGCGGATTGCCCAGAATTTGTATGAGCAAGGGTATATTACCTATATGCGGACAGATTCAGTACATTTGTCTGATCAGGCAATCACCGCCGCTCGTAGCTGTGTAGAACAACTTTACGGTAAAAACTACCTCAGTCCCCAACCCCGCCAATACACCACCAAATCTAAAGGCGCACAAGAAGCCCACGAAGCCATTCGCCCCGCTGGTAGCACTTTCCGTACTCCCCAAGAAACTGGTTTAAGCGGTCGGGAACTGGCTGTTTATGACTTGATTTGGAAGCGTACCGTCGCTAGTCAAATGGCTGACTGTCGCCAAACCCAAATTACTGTACAGTTGCAAGTTGAAGATGCTGGCTTTCGTTCTGCTGGTAAGCGGATTGATTTTCCTGGATTCCTGCGTGCTTATGTAGAAGGTTCCGATGACCCAGAGGCGGCCTTGGAAGATCAAGAAGTAATTTTACCTAGTTTGAAAGTGGGGGATCATCCCAATTGTACGGACTTAGAAGCCGTGGGTCACGAAACCCAACCACCTGCTAGATATACTGAAGCCACCCTGGTGAAAACTCTAGAAAGTGAAGGTATTGGCCGCCCTAGTACTTACGCGAGTATTATCGGTACAATCATCGATAAGGGTTATGCCCAATTAGTGAGTAATGCCTTGATTCCTACTTTCACGGCCTTCGCTGTCACAAATCTTCTAGAAAAGTATTTCCCGGATATTGTAGACCCCAGTTTCACCTCCAAGATGGAACAAACTTTAGATGACATTGCTACAGGGGAGGCTAATTGGTTACCTTATTTACGACAATTTTATCTGGGAGACAAAGGTTTAGACACTTTAGTTAAAGAACAAGAACATCAAATTGATGCCACTCTTGCCAGAACCATAGTATTAGAAAATTTAGAGGCTAAAGTCCGTATTGGAAAATATGGCCCCTACATCGAAATGGAGAATGATGGTACTGTGGTTACTGCTTCCATTCCCAAAGACCTGACACCATCTGACCTTGACCCCAAACAGGTAGAAGTACTGCTGCGACAAAAAACCGCAGGACCTGACCAGGTGGGTCGCCATCCTGAAACTGGTGAACCCATTTATCTCAAAATTGGTGCTTATGGTCCCTATGTGCAGTTGGGTGATAAAACAGAGGAAAATCCCAAACCCAAACAAGTTTCTTTACCCAAAGGTGTCACACCGGAAAATGTCTCTTTAGAGATGGCTGTGGGTCTGTTGTCTCTACCCCGGACATTGGGAGTTCATCCGGTCACAGGTGGTAAAATTAAAGCCAGTTTGGGGCGCTTTGGTCCTTATGTTGTTCACGACCAGGGTAAGGAGGGAAAAGATTATCGCTCCCTCAAAGCTGGTGATGATGTGCTGACAGTTTCCCTGGAAAGAGCATTGGAGTTATTATCTGAAGCGAAAAAGGGGCGCGGATCTACCCGTAGCAATTCCAAGACAGCTTTACGGGAATTGGGTATGCACCCTGATGAAGGTACGCCAGTAAATATTTATGATGGCCCCTATGGTCCTTATATTAAGCATGGCAAAATTAATGCCAGCATCCCAGAAGGTCATTCGGTAGAGGATATCACCCTATCTACAGCCCTAGAATTATTAGCAGTCAAAGCCACTACCAAGAAATCTACTCGCAAGACGAGTAAATCTACCACATCTCGCACCAAGTCAACTGCTAAATCATCCCAGACTCGCACTAAAAAAAATGATCCAGAAGCTTAGAGGATGTTTAGTAAGTCATGATTAGTGTATCAACTATTGTTTGACCCCTCCCTCACCTTTCCCTTTATCAGGGAAAGGTGACTGGATATAATTGTTTTTTGTGTGTTCGGTGTTCCCTAAGATAAAATTACCTGTTGAAAACTTATCAAACATCCTCTGAGCTAGTCCTAAGCTGACTATTTTATAGACAAACCTATACTTAAGTTAACAAGGATTGACATAAGTGAGTCAAGAAAATCGCCCACTCTTGACAAATACCCGGTTTTCTCAACTGCGGAAGCTTAAGAATTTATTTAAATCCCCCATCTAAGTTTTGGGGGATTTGGTGTGGGTTTGTGGACTTATCCCAACCTAGAGACTGGGAAAAGTCTCGCAAGGAAGGATAAAGCAAGAATCCCTGTGACTTTGCAGCCGGAGGTGTCAAAGGTCGTAATGTGATACTCTAAAAGGTAGGGTTGATGACAAAAGCCAATTCTAGAAGTAGTTCACTTCCAGGAAGGCTCGGTTACTGTCAGCCTGTTCTCAATCAAGAGGTGCGAAAATACGCGGGTTATGCGTAGCCGTTAGTCACAATATTGAGGTAGTATCTCAGGAGCAGTCAGTTCAATGGACTATATAAATCAAGTGCTAGAAAAGCTGAAAGCGTTGGCACGCAAGCTCATTGAAGCTTTATTAAGCCCAGAGCCAGAACCGGAACCGGAACTAATTCCGATTCCTGTCAATGAGCGATCGCGTCGTCGTTAATACCTGAAAAAATTGAACTCGTATTCACCAATTATTAGTATTTTAGTACTGCACGGGCCCAATTTAAATTTACTAGGACAGCGAGAACCAGGAATTTATGGTTCCTTGACTCTAGCTGATATTAACCGCTTGTTAGAAGCAGAAGCTTTGAAGTTACAAGCGCAAGTAATTCCTGTGCAGTCAAATCATGAAGGGGCTTTGGTAGATCAGATTCATGGGGCTTTAGGAAAACATCAGGGAATTTTGATTAATGCGGGGGCTTATACCCATACAAGTGTGGCTTTGCGGGATGCGATCGCTGGTGTGAATCTACCCACAGTGGAAGTACATTTAAGTAATATTTATCGCCGGGAAGATTTTCGCCACCATTCTTTCATTGCGCCGGTGTCTATCGGCCAAATCAGCGGTTTTGGTGTGCAAAGTTATTTGCTGGGTTTACAAGCCCTCCTGGATCACCTCAGAAATAACGATTTATAATGAACCATGTGAAATTACCCCTGAAAGTGTCCTAGCGGCCTTATGTACTGCTGATGCGGAGGGAAAGCGACGGCGGCAATTGTAATTTTTTTTATTATGCGCTACCCACTGATTAATCGGTTTAAAGGTGCTTTATTAGGAGCATTACTAGGTCAGGTTTTAGCAAAGGATGCCCAAAATTATCTTAGCTGTGATGTGGGGGAAATACTCCTTCTGGGTACTAAAAACTTAATAGAGCTAGGTAAATTAGATGTAGATAACTGGCCAGATCAGCATCCTACAGAACCTCCTGATTTAAACCGCACTGATAGCCTTTTGCTCAGAGCTATAATTGCCACATTACCAGTGGCACTTTTTTTTCATGAGCACAGCACCCACCTACGACAACAATTGCTGGAGATGTTGTCAATATGGGGCGGTGAACCAGTTGTCAGGGATGGCACACTAGCAGTAGGATACACCATCGCCAAATCTCTCACCGAAGAACTTCATCCTCAAACCCTCATACGCGAAATCATCAGTTTTATTGGCGACACATCCACGCTGTTACCAGATAAATTAATAAAACTGAATAATTTATTAGAGCAAGCAGTTGGGTTAGAAACAGTACAAGCCGAATTTAGTAGAGAAGACGATGGGATTCATGCTATTGTGATGGCGTTTTACTGCTTTCTCAGCACCTTGGAAGACCTGCAGTTGGCAGTTTTGCGAGCTACTCATAAGGATAATACTAGGGAGGGAGAAACTGGAAATTTACATTTGCAAACCATCAGTATAATTACTGGTGCATTATCAGGGGCTTACAATAGTACCCTGGGTATGCCTGTAAAATGGCATGGTTTGTTATCCCCTGATAATTCCAGGAGTCCAGTGGTAGAATTAGCTGATGTACTGGTTGCTGTATGGTCAGGAGTGTATGATCCCGCTCTACATTTCAATGAGTATCCAGGGGAGGGATGTGTAAGACATGAAGAACAGACTGCGCTTTGCGTCTTTGCATCTCCTCGCGTTATTCAGTCCCGTTAAGATAATGGTCGCCGTTCCGTTTGTAAGCGCCAAATACCAGTTAAGAAGTAGAAAATTTAGTATTTTTGTCCTCTCTAAAAATAACCTGATGTAGGTGGCTATGCTGTGTAACTGGCTTCAAGCAGATAGCATTACCAATGTTCTGATGAGCTTTGCCAATGGGCAAAGAAAGCGCGATCGCATCCACAAAACCTAGGGATTCTTTGAGGATTGTCTTGTTTTGAGTTATCAAAGTAAGCAGCCGGAGATTATGAACAAGCAGAGATTTTCTCAATATTTTGACAACAGCGAACACCAAAAACCAGAAATAGCACTCAGAACAATGGCAAAAACGGTCAGAACTCGACGGGGTATTGACGCACTATATCCAGGCTGGTTGCATTCTCAGCGTTCTTCCGTAGTTCTGGCCGTCGCTGTCCTATCTCTGACTGGGGTTATCGGGCATAAACTATACAATCAACCGCAACTGACAGTAGGTACTCCAGCACCGGAAACCATCAAAGCACCCTATACTGCTAGGATTGAGGATAAAGGACAAACACAAGCCAAACGCCAAGCCGCCAGTAAGGGTTCCATCCCAGTGTTGATGGTCGATGTCCAAAAGACTGAAATAATCAACAATAATTTACACAAACTTCTGGAACAAGGCCAGAAAATTCGCACAGTAGCTGGAGTTTTTCCCTTTTTTGATACAACAGTTGTTTCTATTGCTACCCAGCATTATCTTCGTTCCTGTTCTATTGCAGAATGGAAAACCCTACTGGCAAGTTTAGGAAATAATAGCCCAAACCAATCAAGCTTGTTAGTGAACCCAAACAAAAGTAACCCCGAAAATAGACACAGAAGCACCATAGCAGAAAAACTGCCCTTATTCCCATCATCTACTGGTTCACCTCTGGTCAGTTCGGGTAATCTACCCCTGTTTGTGTCTCCTGGTAATCAAAAACCCCTTAATCTTGCCCAGAACAGTGAGTTGGCTCAAGCAGTAGCAGAACTCAAAGCTTATCGTGCTACAACTTCAGCTAAAAATTTGGATTCACTCATATTGCAAACCTCCCAAGTGCGGCAAAAATATAGCCAAGCCAGAATCCAACTGTTACAGCAACAGTTAGCCAGTCCCCCGCAAGTTTACACTGAAACCACCCTGCTGCAATTATCAGATGAGGAATGGCAGCAAGCACAGGCAGGAATTCGCCAGAGCGCTGACAGAATTCTGGCTCAAGGGATTTCCCCAGGATTACCTTCAAGTATTCTAGAAAATGCGGTGAAGCTCAACATCCAGGAAGTTGTCCCAAAAAATGCCGAACCCTTGGTAACTAACTTCTTATTAGCCGTGCTGCAACCGAATCTCAAGACTGATGAGGAACAAACCAAACAACAAATACAGCAAGCATCAGATAGAGTATTACCTGTAATAGTGAAGGTAGAGCAAGGAGATCTGATTGTTACCAAAGGAGAAGATATTACTCAATGGCACTTTGATGTGCTGGAGCATTATCAATTAATTCGCCGGGAGAATAACTGGCGAGAATTGATGAAATTAGCCAGTATGATCACAGCAGCAATTGGCATTTTTGTTGTGGTAGGGAAAAAAATCAAGTATAAATTGCGGCAGCGGGATTACCTGTTAGTCCTGCTACTTACCCTCACTACCCCTGCAGTAATCGCCCTTGGCTTACCATATACCACCTGGAGCGGCGTGGGTTTACTGTTGGGTAGCTTTTATGCACCTATTTTAGGTGCTACTGTTGTGGTACTGCTGTTGTTAATTCTACCAATGACAGTGGAAATCAGCATAATTTCCCTGTTAGCTGGTGGAGCGGCGGGAATATTGGGCAGTACCATGGCGCAAAAATTGCGATCGCGCGAAGAATTGGCATTATTAGGTGTAGCGATCGCCCTGACTCAAGGGGGTATGTACCTGATCATGAAGCTGCTCATCGGTGCGGTATTTGGCGCAGGTTGGTATGGCGTACTTCAGGGAGCAGGATTATTTGCATTATCTGGTTTAGCCTGGAGTATTGTGGCCTTGGGCTTAAGTCCTTATCTAGAAAAAGTATTTGATTTAGTTACCCCCATTCGATTAGCTGAACTAGCTAATCCCAATCGCCCCTTATTAAAACGACTGGCTACTGAAACCCCAGGAACCTTTCAGCATACCCTATTGGTAGCTACTCTGGCTGAGGCTGCTGCCAAAAAGCTCGGATGTAATGTAGAACTAGTAAGGGCTGGAACTCTGTATCACGATATCGGTAAAATGCACGATCCCCTGGGGTTTATTGAAAATCAAATGGGGGGGCCTAATAAACATGAAACAGAGATTCAAGATCCTTGGAAGAGTGCAGCAATTATCAAAAAGCACGTGAGTGAGGGGTTGGTGATGGCCCAAAGACACCTTTTACCCACGGCGATTCAAGCTTTCATCCCTGAGCATCAAGGAACAATATTGATTGCCTATTTTTATCACCAAGCACTAGAAATGTCCCGGGAAGACCCCAGCTTAATAGTAGATGAGGCGGATTTTCGCTATGACGGACCGATTCCCCAATCACGGGAAACCGGAATAGTCATGTTAGCCGACTCTTGTGAAGCGGCCCTGCGATCGCTCAAAGATGCAACTCCAGAACAAGCCTTAACCATGCTGAATAATGTTCTGCGTGCCAAATGGCAAGACAATCAAATGGTAGATTCAGGACTGACAAGGCAAGAAATGTCAGAAATCAGCCGTATATTTGTAGATGTTTGGCAGCAATTTCACCACAAGCGCATTGCTTATCCTAAGTTAAAGGTGAGTAACAATGGGTGAATCCTTAGTTAATCATAGCGATAACAACTAACCCTGGGTCAAGATTAAAAATCCTACTTGCAATAAACCAATCAGAAAACCCAAAACACCACCTAAAGTTACAATTGCCTGTAGTTCATTTTTGACGATTCCCTCAATTGCAGCTTCTAAATCAGCAGGTGAAGTTGCTTTCACACGGTCAATGATTACTTTATCTATCGATAATATTGGAATTACCTGCGCGACAATTTTTTCTAAATCTTTTTCCAAATATCTTTCTAAAATTTTCGCCAACTCTTGACTGACAACTTCCAAAGAAGAACCGACTACCTGTGAATTGCTCAAACGATTAAGTAGTAATTTGGCTATCTTTTCCCAGTTAACAGAATCAGTCAATCCTTGAAGTAAATCGCCACCACTCGACTGGATATAATGACGCACACTTTCCCTTGTAGTCTTTCGGAGTTGGCGCACTGTCCCTATGGGTAAGTTTTGTAATGATAAATCTTGCAAGACTTTTTTCAGGCGATCGCGCATTTGCAAAACTTGAATCAATTCCTCTAAACGAGCATTGGTAGCATCTTTTTCATCTAAGCAAAAAGTTCTCAGTCTCGTGAGAGTATTACGTAAACCAAATAAATTTGCTACTACCCAATAAGTACCACTTGTCTTTTCTCGAAAGCTTTCATCAATAGTTTGAATAGTGCGG
This sequence comes from Anabaenopsis sp. FSS-46, assembly GCF_029891665.1. NCBI lineage: Bacteria > Bacillati > Cyanobacteriota > Cyanophyceae > Nostocales > Nodulariaceae > Anabaenopsis > Anabaenopsis sp. FSS-46. The sequence continues at coordinate 17,621 of NZ_JANQDG010000107.1, forward strand.
TCAGTCAAAAAATCAATAATTACCTGTCGCAATACATCTGGGGGTAAAACTACCTGTAGTAACCAATCGGCTAGCCTTGTTGATTGTTCTTCACTCAGTTGTAATTCCAGCAATACTTGGTCAAAGATTTGATTAATCTGTGCCTCTAAAAAATCTTCTCGCCTTGCCAAAACTTTGAGTAACCGAGGTAATGATTCTCCTAACAAATCACGCAAAATTCCTGCGACTATTGTGGCACTTTTATCGTTTTTTTCCTCTTTAATTTGTGTAATTGCCAACTGCAATAACCACAAAATGGCTGACTGTACGCGTTCTGTTTGTAACAACCTTCGCGCCAGATTTTGCAATTCTGTTGGTGTCAGCAATGACCCCATAATTGTATTAGAAATTTTTTGAGCCAGACGTTCCTGATTGCTGGGAATCAATCCGGGAGTAAATGGTAATTTTCGCCCCGCTATGTAAATGGCTCGGTAGGGGCGAAACAACATTTTTATGGCTAGATCGTTAGTGAAATAGCCAATAGTGCCACCCAGGAGCGGGGGTAATAAATAAAACCAAAGGTGAGACCAATCCAAGGTAAAAATTAAGAGAATTAGGCTTGATAAACCACAAGTGGTAAATCATTTACTGACTACCAATACTCCCATCATATCGTTGGCAATGGGATAGTGTGTAACCGAAGTAAAACCAACTTGACGGGCTAACTCGACTTGCTCCTCCCCAGTGGGGAAACGATCTAAGCTGGGACTGATATAAGCATATTCTTGTTTTAAACCCATTTGTTCAGCCATGGGTACAACTATACTACTTAAATACCATTGCTGAAAAGCTCGCATCTGCTGATTTCTGGGACGGTGAAAGTCTAAAATTGCCCCTACTGCGCCAGGCTTGAGAACGCGGTGTAATTCTTGAAGACTGCGATCAATATCTGTAACATTTCTTAAACCATAGCCCATAGTGGCAGCATCGAATTGGCCATCCTCGAAAGGTAAACTGAGTGCATCAGCTTCTATCCAAGAAATATTGGGTTGGGGGTGCAGGCTTTGGGCGCGTTCTTGAGCAGCTGCTAGTAGATTGGCTGAGAAATCCACACCATACACCTGTCCCTGGTTTCCCACATATCTGGCTAAACCAAAGGCTAAATCACCACTACCGCAACATATATCTAGACAAGTATGTCCTGGTTTAGCTCCACTCCATTTGATGGTCATTTCCTTCCAGATCCGATGTTGTCCCAGACTCAACCAATTATTTAACTGGTCATAAACTGGAGCAATACGGTCAAAAATATCGCGGATTTCTCGATTCATTATGGGTCATCTGTGAATGGTCAAGAGTGAAGAATATTTTGACACTAGTATAGTATGTGTAAGACAGAAACGATAAACTGGGGGGTGAAATTTCAGATATCCTAGTTAGCGTTGCTAATTCACATTTAAAAAAAACTTTCCTATTTTAGGCTCCCACTCCCGAATTATGACTAATTTACCTTCTAATGCTCAAAATCCTGAAAATGCTGTGAATGAAGATATAGTAAAGGAGTTGCTGCGAAAGCTCAGACAAAAACAAGGTAACTGGGTAGAGTGGGGAGCGGCGATCGCCTCCTTGCAAAAAGCCGGTTACAATCCTCAGCAGATTTTTGAGGAAACTGGATTTGAGCCTATTCAACAAAACCAGGTGGTTGTTGGTTCCCAAGTTTATCATTCTTTAGAAAAAGGTGGTGCTTCGGAAGCGACGCGATCGCACTACGGTACACGGGGTAGCGATATTTTATACGAATTACGCTCGCTGACCCACGAAGAACGGGCCGCTGCGGCTGAACTGACCTTTACCCACAAGCTCGATATGGATGAAGCGCGGGAAGTGGCAAAAGCAATTAAGGACTTTTCCCGGTTGCGGACTTTACCGACCGGTTTTTCTGCCCATCCCGGTGATGCTGTTGCCTATCAAGCTTGGAAGTTAGCACGGCAGTATACAGATTTGCAAGAGCGATCGCGTCTAATTGCCAAGGGTTTGAAATTTGCCCACACCCCCACAGCTAGGAACAAAATCGAACAGTTATTAGTTGATTTTACTGTAGTCTCCCAGCGTCCCGCCCCCATTTTACCTTTTTATCGCTTTGAGTCAGAAGACGAATTACCCCGCATCGTGCCGGTAGTGGGGGAGTTGCCATTAACACCAGAAGATTTAAAAAGTGTACCTCTGGTAGAAAGCCTTGAACCATTTGGGTTAGTTAAATTTTCTGGGGAACAGGCTTGGGTACCATTACCAGGTTGGCAAGTATTATTAACTGCGGAAGATCCTGTAGTGATTTTATGTAATAGCGATCGCCTCCCTAACCAGGAAAACAATTTACCAAAACCCGTGCTGGTGGTTGTAGACCGCGCCGGGCGACAATGGGATGATTCCAGCTATTTTGTGGTTGAACACAATGGGGAATTAGATTTTCAGTGGTTTGACACCGAGCCTCAAATTCCTCTACTGGGGCGAGTGATTGTGATTGTCCGTCCTAAGAAAATTTTTGATGATGTGATCAGCAAAGATTCCTGGCAAATTGACGAGTAATAAAACCTAAACTCTAATTTTATTACAGCGGTAAAGTTGATAGGGAATACCTATCCGATAGTGTTCTGCACTGTCTATATTACAGATACTATCCCCAAACAGCTTCAACTGCTGGGGATAACTCTCCCTGATCATTCCTGGGCCAACTATCCATAAATTTATCTGAGATATTCCCAGTGTTGGCATTTGATCAAGTTTCTCCCACAAGGGAGGTGAATGGGGAGATTTGTCTAAAAAACCAACAGTATCAAATTGATTGAAACTGTTGATATTATTCCTAAGTTTTTCTAATGCTAAAGCAAAACCTAATCCCAAGGCCACATCCTGATAATTGCTATATCCTACCACTAGCATGATGGGCGTAGATGGTTCTAAATTCATGTTTTGGGCAACTTGTTCAGGTAGGAACGGCTTTTGAAAGAATAAATTAGAAACTACAAACACACAACTGAGAACCCCCACCAACAAAATTATCAATTTTGACTGGTGATTTTTGCCAATACTAGCTGCCAACAAAGCGCAAAAACTGGGATAATAAACAAAGTTATAGCGGGGAATAGCAGTTATATCTTTACCAAATAAGTAGGCTATAGCAAAAAACTCCATTAACACCACAATCATAAAAGTGGCCAGGGTTAAGATTGATAAATGGGTTTTCTTTTCTAAATAGACAGTTTTTAAACCCTTCCATACTTGTAAACCTACCCAAATGGCAAAAGTTACCATGAAAAAGCCACAGATAACTGTAATTACTAAAGGCTGATTTTCCACAGGTAGAGCAATTACCATTAAAATCCAACTAATTAAGGTGTTATATACCGGGGAGATGTGCATGGTAGCAGGTAACCAGTTGGTGGCGGAACTCTGAAAATGATTCAAGATTACCGGCATCCAGGGAATAAAACTAACTACCACCCCAGTAGTTGCTATAATTAAGCTGTTTTTGAATATTGAAGTTTTACACCAATAGATTAATAAGATTAGTGTGATAATTTCAGCAATGAACGCCAAAATAAAAAAGTAGTGAGTATAAAGACCAATAATATTCACAATTGACCATAAGAGCACAACCCACCATCTCAGGCGTTTATTATCTAAAATATCTCGCTGAATTTCCATTAGTCCCCATAATGCTAAAGTGATGAGGAACATGGGCATGGTATAATGACGTGCTTCTTGGGAAAGGTAAACCGCAAAGGGAGAAACAGCCATAATTAAGGCGGCGATGATTCCCGATGTGGGAGAAAAAGCAGTGCGGTTGACAAAATAAATCCCGACAATGGTACCTACGCCAAATAAGGCCGGTAGCGATCGCAATTTTGTTACCCACTCTGAACCCAAGGGAGTCATCGACCCTAACCAGCTGTACATTCCACAAAAAAATAATGGAGGATGGGTAGACTGATGGGTTAAATTTGCAGCAATTTGATCACAAGTAACCCCAGACTGGTAAGTAAAAATTTCTGGGACTCTTTGCAGTGGGAATAAGATATCTAAGGGCAATTGATCATAATTTTTCCCTAAACTGAAAATAGCTGTAATTACCTCGTCCATCCACAGAGGTTTTAAGTCTAAATTCTGAAAGCGTAAGACGGTACTCAGGGCGATGATTGCAGCTAATCCTAGATAATGTAGATATGGTTGCCTATTTGTCAAACCTTGATGGAGTTTTTGCAGTTGGGAGATGAGCTGATACATAAAACTACTGTGCTTTTTAAATCTCAATTTTTATGTTAAATTCTGAACTTAGTCCTAATTTCTCTGGGGAATTTATTCAGTCTCAGTTACAAGAAAAGATTTGGGGAGTCCGTAACACTCTGCGGCCAGGACAACAGCAAATGGCTGATTGGACTTCAGGACTCCTGGCTGTTTCGGCGGTTCCGGGGGCTGGTAAATCTACTGGTATGGCTGCAGCAGCAGCGATGGCGATCGCACGTCAGTACCAAGTTTATGCTCAGTCTGGTGTGTTTGACCGTCGTCAGGTTGTAGTTGTAACTTTTACTCGTTCGGCTGCTGCCAATATTAAAACAAAAATTTGCCAATACTTAAAAGATTTATCTCTACCTCAGTCGGGCTTTGCTGTTTATACTTTACATGGTCTAGCTTTGAATATTGCTAGCCGTTACCCTGATTTGTCTGGTTTAGATTTAGATAATGTCACGTTAATTACTCCTAATCAAAGCCACCGGTTTGTACGTAAAGCTGTAGAGCAATGGATTAATAATCATCCGGAACTTTATGTCCAGTTGCTGGAGGGTGAGCAATTTGACGGGGAAGAGACAGAAAAATTACGTCGTCAGTCAGTTTTGCGCACGGAAGTTTTACCAGACTTAGCCACCACCGTCATTCATGAGGCTAAAAGTTCTGGAATCAAACCAGACCAACTCAGAGGGTGGAGTGAAAAAATAACAGATAAATACGTAACTTTACGTATAGCGGCGGGATTGTATGAAGAATATGAAAATCTCATGCGATCGCATGATTTCATTGACTACGATGATATGATCCTGGCGGCGATTCGTGTTCTGGAAAACCATAGCGCCCGTACCATCGAACAAAACCAAGTTTTAGCTGTATTTGAGGATGAAGCCCAAGATTCTAGTCCTTTACAAACGAGGCTGTTAGAGATTTTAGCCGGTGTTGAGGGAGATAATTATTCACCGACTAATCCCTACTCTCCAGGTAACTTAGTGCGTGTTGGTGATCCGAATCAGGCGATTAACTCGACTTTTACCCCAGCAGATCCGATATATTTCCGGGAGTTTTGCCAATTTTGCCATGGCTTGGGCAAACTAGCAAATATGGATCAAGCTGGACGCAGTAACAGAATCATCATTGCTGCTGCCAACTATGCTCTAGAATGGGTAAACGGGTTTTATCAGCGCAAAAATCGGCAATTGCCCTTTAGTGAGCAAAAAATCCGCCCTGTTAATACCGGCGACCCCCAAAAAAATGCCAATCCGGTACCCACAGGAAGAGGATTAGAGCTTTATAAACCGCGGGATATTGATCATACAGTCGAATTACTGTCTCAAAGAGTGGTGGAGTTGTTTGCTGAAAATCCTCACAATATGAGTGCAGCAATTCTGGTGCGAGAAAATCGCCAAGGACGCTGGTTAACACAGAGGCTCGAACCTGTGTGTCAGGATCATAAAATTAAACTTTATGATGTAGGTGAAAGCGATCGCCGTTCTCATGTTCCCAAGGAAGTTTTGGCATTATTGCAATTTTGCCATCGCCCCCATTCTTCTGACTATCTCAAGGCTGCTTTGGAGGTGTTGGTACAACGTCAATTGATTCCTACCCAAGACCTCAACGCTCTAGCTAGTCTACCAGAAGAATTTTTATATCCCGGTCCGTTAGCAGCACCCCGGTTAGAGGCAGTACAAAAAGCGGCGCATCTGTGTCGTAGTTTACTTCGCGCTCCTTTGGAATTGCCCTTGTATGATCTGATTTCCTTTGTGGCTTTAACTTTAAACTATGAACAAGCGGAATTGGCAAGTGCTGATAAACTCGCGGAACGGGTAAATCAGCAAGTAACTGACCATAATTCTATGGAAGCAATGCTGGGGGCTTTAAGTGAAATTGTCAATTCTGAACGGTTTGAACCAGTGGAAACCGATGATTTAGAAGGCCGTTATACTCGTCCGGGTCAATTGACCATTATCACTATGCACAAAGCGAAGGGGTTAGATTGGGACTATGTATTTATTCCGTTTCTATATGCAAAGTCAATTCCTGGTAAGTTTTGGGTTGCTCCCAAAAGCCAGTTTTTAGGTAAGTTTACTTTATCGGAAGTTGCGCGCGCCCAAATTCGCACGGCGCTACATGGTAAATCTCATATACCTAATGTGTACCAGGCGTGGGAAGAAGCAGAACATTTAAAAATGTCTGAGGAATACCGGTTACTATATGTGGCTATGACACGAGCAAAGCGCTTGTTATGGATGTCTGCATCACAACAAGCGCCTTTTTCCTGGAGTAACCCAGAAAATTTACAAGCAGAACCGCCTTGTCCTGTTTTTGTGGCATTACAACGCCAGTTTCCTGAATGTGTAGTTGATTTGCCAGAAGATTTCAGGAAATAGTATATAATTATGGATTGTGTCGAATTAACGTTAGACCATGCCTAAACTCAAGACTCGTAAAGCAGCGGCGAAGCGATTCCGTGCCACTGGTAGCGGTAAAATTGTCCGTCGCAAAGCTTTTAAAAGCCACCTTTTAGAACACAAATCTTCTAACAAAAAGCGTAACCTGTCCAAAACTGCACTGGTACACGAACGGGATGAAGAGAATGTGCGGTTGATGCTTCCTTATTTGTAAATTGTTCAGGAAATAAATTATGACAAGGGTAAAACGCGGTAATGTAGCTCGTAAACGCCGCAATAAAATTCTCAAACTAGCTAAGGGGTTTCGTGGTTCTCACTCAACTTTGTTTAGAACCGCTAATCAACAGGTGATGAAGGCGCTACGGAGTGCTTATCGCGATCGCAAAAAGAAAAAGCGCGATTTTCGCCGTCTGTGGATTACCCGCATCAATGCCGCTGCTAGGCAACATGGTTTGAGTTACAGTCAGTTAATGGGCAATCTCAAAAAAGCTGATATTCAACTCAATCGCAAAATGTTGGCACAATTGGCAGTCCTAGATCCTGCTGCATTTGGTAAAGTAGCTGAGTTAGCACTACAGGCTAAAGGATAAGGGTGGTAACGGATGAATAACCGATGTAACAGATGGCTAAAAATTAATCAGTTACATCTGGTATTATCCGCTACTATTGTTTGTATTGTCTGTTTTTACTGGGGATTTATGGCAAATGGGTCTCAAATGCCAGAAATCCAGCGTCGAGGTTATTTGACTATTGCCGTTAAAGATAACTTACGCCCTTTGGGATTTAGAGATGTTGACGGTAATTTACAAGGGTTAGAAATTGACTTGGCAAAGCGTCTGGGGTTTGATTTGTTAGGTAAACCAGATGCTGTCAGGTTACAACCGGTAGCCAACAGCGATCGCTTGTCTGTAGTCTTAAACAAGAAAGTGGATTTAGCCATCGCTAGGGTAACAGCAACGGAATCGCGATCGCGTGTAGTCAGTCTCAGTGTTCCTTACTATTATGACGGCACTTTGGTAGTAACAAAAGATACGTCAGTGAGTAAGTTGGGTGATTTAGCCAACCGCAAAGTGGCGGTAATCAATGAGTCCAGCACAATTGCTGACATACGTTACTATGTGCCGAAGGCGGAGTTAGTGGGAGTTAGTTCATATGAGTCGGCGCGGAGGCTGACAGAAAATAATACAGTGGTAGCCTTTGCTGCGGATGCTAGTGTTCTGAGCGGTTGGGTACAAGAATATCCCCAATACAGACTGTTACCGACCAAGCTATCTACAGAACCTTTATCTGTAGTGATGCCCAAGGGATTGCAGTATGATCAGTTAAGAAGACAAGTTAATCAAGCGATCGCCAAATATACAGCAGATGGTTGGCTAAAAGAACGTGTGAACTATTGGGGCTTACCGTAAGTAAAGAAATATTTACCTCATCTTCCCAGTGTCCCATAATAGATACAGAAGTGTGAAATTTTAATATTTGTATTTCCAGACAATGGATCAAAATTTAGTCATTATTTATCTGTCAATTTTCGTCGGTCTGCTTTCATTCGCCGTTGTGAATGTTTTCCGCCAAATTTTCAAAACTCGCAGGCGTGAAAGTGCCTTATCCAGATTACGCAAAAAATTAGAGAACCAAAAGGGTACGGCTCAAGAATATTATGAGTTAGCTAGTATCTATTCGGAAAAAAAGTTATTTTCTCAGGCGGTGGTACTGTTTCAAAAAGCTATTAAAGCTGCTGAGGAGGAAGAAGAAGATATTACCGCCCCTATTTACAACGGCTTAGGCTATGTTTATTTCAGCCAAGAGCAATATGACTTAGCAATTCGTCAGTATAAAGAAGCTCTCAAACATCAACAAGACTATGTAACAGCACTGAATAACCTCGGACACGCCTACGAACGCAAAAAATTAACTGCTCAAGCCCTGGAAATGTATGAGCAAGCATTAAAAATTGCTCCCAATAATACCATTGCCAAGCGCCGGGCTGAATCTTTGCGACGCTTGGTGTCTGTTTGATTAAATAGGGGGTGACAATAATTACTATGTTGATATTCACCCAACGTCAACCGCCTAATCCTGATGCATCTGTCAGTTTCACCCTCCCACTGACTGCGGAAGAACGCACCCGCGGTCGCCATCGTTGGGAAACCGAAGATGGTCAAGTTATATTTACGCGTTTACCCAGAGGGGTAATACTGCAAGATGGTGATATTTTGCAAAGCGAAACCCACAAGGAAAAAGTCAGAATTACTGCTAAACCAGAAACAGTGTTAACTGTTTTGGCACCAACGCCACTTTTATTAATGCGCGCAGTATACCATTTGGGAAATCGCCATGTACCTGTAGAAATTACTTCTAGCTATTTACGCTTATTACCAGATTCAGTTTTACGCACAATGCTAGAACAACTGGGACTAGAAGTTATAGAGGAAACCCTACCATTTCAGCCGGAATTAGGCGCTTATGGACACCATTACTCTCACTGATGCCAATTTCCTATCTATATTACAGTTAGCAAGTCCAGGGTTACCTGTGGGAGCATATGGCTATTCTGAAGGCTTAGAAAGGCTGGTGGAAAATGGCACTGTTTCCAGTCAAACCACCCTGAAACATTGGTTAGAGGGGGAACTGCGTTATGGTGCAATTCGGTTAGATGCTGCGGTGATGGTACGTGCTCAGGAATCCGCTAGTATTGGGGATGTATCGGCTTTATGTCGTTGGAATGTGTGGTTATCTGCTGCTAGAGAAACCGCAGAATTGCGCGCTTCTAGTTGGCAAATGGGGCGATCGCTAACTCAGTTGTTGGGTAAATTAGAACCGGATATCATACCTTTAGTGAGTGCTGTGGGTAATCCTGTCAATTATGCGATCGCCTTTGGGATTGCTGTGGCTCATTGGGAGATCAACCATCAAGCTGCTTTACTGGCATATTTACATAGTTGGGCTAGTAATTTAATTACAGGGGGAGTGAAACTCATTCCCCTGGGTCAAACTGCGGGACAAGAATTATTGTTAGAGTTACAACCATTAATCAGCGCCGCTGTGAGGGAAATATTGGCCTTAGAGGATGACGACCTCAGTTGTTGTAGCTGGGGTTTATCCTTAGCTAGTATGCAGCACGAAACCCAGTATACAAGGTTGTTTAGGAGTTAGATACAAAAATAATGAGTGCATTGCGTGTAGGAGTAGCAGGCCCGGTGGGTTCGGGGAAAACCGCCTTAGTCGATGCTTTGTGTAAGACTTTGCGTGAGCAGTATCAGCTGGCGGTAGTCACGAATGATATTTATACCCAAGAAGATGCTCAGTTTTTGGTACGTTCTCAGGCCTTGACTAGCGATCGCATCTTAGGGGTAGAAACTGGAGGTTGTCCCCATACAGCAATTCGGGAAGATGCTTCTATGAATTTGGCTGCTATTGAACAATTAGAAAACCAATTTACTAATTTAGATTTAGTATTTTTAGAAAGTGGCGGTGATAACTTAGCAGCTACCTTTAGTCCAGAACTAGTAGATTTAACAATCTATGTCATTGATGTGGCTGCTGGTGATAAAATTCCCCGCAAGGGTGGACCTGGTATTACTAAATCTGACTTATTAGTGATTAATAAAATTGACCTTGCGCCCTATGTCGGAGCAGATTTAGATATCATGAAACGAGACACTCAGAAAATGCGCGGTGATAAACCTTTTATTTTCAGCAACCTGAAGACTCAACAAGGGTTAGGAGATGTAATTAAATTTGTAGCTTTACATATCACATAGCATTATGAATCAAAATCAGGTCTCCACGAGATGACCTGTACACAAGCTATTTACAGCCTATTCTAGATAATTTATAAACTTGCAATCTCCAGAGAGGATTGCTATTGTCCTACTGAAGGGGGGAAAGATACTTTTACATCTAAAGTAAACTTTTGAATTTTTTTCACATATTTATTCAGGTTTAAATTCAAGGATGAAAGATACTGAGGAAACTCTATTTTTACTCCCAGACTTAACACTGTTGTCACCTGACTAAACAAATCTAGTCGGAAGTTTTCTTCTGTTATTGGGTTAGTAAATTCGCTATACCTTCTCAAAGCTAATTTACGAGCATTAATCAAGTTGCTAATATCTTCATCCTCTTGTAATAATTCACCTTCAACGTACCTTTCAGCCTCCTCGATGTTTGGTAAACTTCCCGCCATTTTCCTTGTTCTTGAGCGATAATATTCAATTATCTCCTGAGCGGAAGAATCCCCACTAGTTTTTATGGGAAAATTCCCAAGAAGATTTAATCCTAAGCGGTTTGCTGAACTACTGTGCTTTTGATCAATGATATTTATAGAAACTTTTTTCGCCCCCAGAAGAGTACAGACATGAAGATAGCAGTTATACTTTCTGTCTATTGAATGCTCACGAAGTGCTTCTGCTCTCAAATAATATGGACGCTGAAACCTTTGATGAAGTCTGTTTGAAAGCTCCTTATATTTCTCATTTGGATACTGATACCCATACTTACTTTGAAGCAGAATATTCCCGACTCTCAAAAGACCCTGATCCTTCAAAACTTTTAAGAATTCTTGACTATTTTGATCATAAAATTCAATATCATCTCGGACAAAACAAACTCCTTGCATCTTCTCAAATGTTTTATTTCCAGGTTCAGGATACTCAAGCCTTTCTCTGTCAAAATTAGATACAACTATGATCATCTCGCGCTCGTCTGGGTTATCAACAGGAACCCTCTCAATACGGTCTTGAATAATCTTTTTTGACATTAAACTTTATCCTGTATTAAGAGAATTAGAAAAATATTATTAATCCCAATAATACCACTTAAGAATAAACTGCTTTTAACATCGATAAATGGGGAAATTCCTAGTAATAAACCTACTAAAATGGGTATAAAAGAACCCAGAGCAAGCTTTACTATGAGCATAACCTGAGCTTTAATTTTATGTTGATAGTAAATAGACTTTAGCCCTGAGCGTATGATGCGTAACTGTTCTTGTTTAACTGAGCGGTCAACTTCAATTGAAAACTCCTTAACTCTGTCAAAAATATCAAAAACCCAGTCTTCAAAACTATATTCCCAAGATAAACTAGGTTTCCTACCGTAAATACCGATTTTTGCAGGACGATCAGATACATCTAACTGTTCAGTGATTAATTCAACATAAAATTCGGCATTTTTTTTATGTATTATACGTACATTTGATTCATTAACTAACTCGGAACCATGGAGAGCGAGATCATCTATTTTCCGAATTATATCCTGACCTTCTCCCTCAGAAGCTTCAATTCTTCTTGAGTTTTTAAAGATGACAGTTGGAATATCTTTATTAAAATTTTGAACATAAAATGCTAAACAAGCCATTTTAATATCCTATATTAGCTCATGAAAAATACTTAGTACCAATTGGTTACCGAGATTATTGGCAGCCAGACTGCCAACTACGAATCGCACATCATAGAATAGTTTTGTACCTATGATTTCTGATATGATTGTCTTGAATTCTCTAGAATAATCTTCTTTGATTGATTCATCTAAGAAATTAGGAACAAAAAAATCTTCAGTAGCTCTTTCATCAGATACAGGGATGACTATTTTCTGATCTGCGCTCTGGGCGAAATGATTGCCAACAATAATCAACTGTTTTTTACTTTTAAACAGAAAATCATCTTTAGCCCATTCTTGAAAATTACTGAAATCTTGCTTTAAGCAATTTTTAACAGACAACCTAGCCCGATTCATGTCTTCTGTAAAGGCTATGTTGTGATTGCGAGCCAAGACTAGATCGCTTCTGAGAAGATAGATAATATAATCCTGTTTTTGAAATACTTCTTTTCGCGTATACGGTCTCGCTTTGTCGCCAGGTGTATCAATAATTACCTTGATTAATATTGATTTCTGAACACATTTATACTCAAAATTGATCTTCAGCGTTTTCCTCTGTTCTGGTTTGTCAGTAGATCCAGGACTTGGTTCTATTGTCTGGCTGTGAATTAGTTGGAAAAGCACTGACTTACCACCATTATCATGACCCAAAATTCCAATTTTTTTACCTAAAAAAGGAATAAAAAGATCATCAAGCATATTTTTGTCTGTGTCCCATCCCCATTCCATGTTAGAGGTTCTCAAGGTAGACTACAATGATTATTCTTAAAATAATAAAATTTTATGAATTTCTTCAACCATAAGCATTTTACCTCTATACCTACCTAAAGGAAAATAAGCCAAGAAAAAAAACAAAAGCCCCTTCAATAGTAGAAGAGGCTCTTATCTATGGTATTCGTATAAAAATAAACCTGGCATCGAGCTATTTTTGCGGAGGGCTACCCCTCAACTATCGTGGCCGCTGCAGCGTTTCACCTCTGAGTTCGGGAAGGGATCAGTGTGGTTCCACCGCGCCATAGACACCAGGAAAGAGTGTTGGGTCACAGGACCCTGAAGACTGCAAGTAACGCGAAAACCAGAGTGATGAGGTCAAGCCCTCGGTCTGTTAGTACTCCTTTGCTACATACATTACTGTACTTCCACATAGAGCCTATAAACGGGTGTTCTGCCCGTGACCTTACCTACTTTAGTAGTGAGAGCACTCATCTTGAGGTGGGCTTCCCACTTAGATGCTTTCAGCGGTTATCCGCTCCGCACTTAGCTACCCAGCGTCTACTCCTGGTGGAATAACTGGTACACCAGCGGTGCGTCCTTCCCGGTCCTCTCGTACTAAGGAAGGCTCCTCTCAATGCTCTTACGCCTGCACCGGATATGGACCGAACTGTCTCACGACGTTCTGAACCCAGCTCACGTACCGCTTTAATGGGCGAACAGCCCAACCCTTGGGACGTACTTCCGCCCCAGGTTGCGATGAGCCGACATCGAGGTGCCAAACCTCCCCGTCGATGTGGACTCTTGGGGGAGATCAGCCTGTTATCCCTAGAGTAACTTTTATCCGTTGAGCGACGGCCATTCCATGCTGTGCCGTCGGATCACTAAGGCCGACTTTCGTCCCTGCTTGAGTTGTAACTCTTGCAGTCAAGCTCTCTTTCTGCCTTTACACTCGCCGCACGGTTTCCAAGCGTGCTGAGAGAACCTTTGCGCGCCTCCGTTACCTTTTAGGAGGCGACCGCCCCAGTCAAACTGCCCACCTGAAACTGTTCCTACACCCGCTGAGGGTGTGAGGTTAGAATTCTAGCTTCGCCAGAGTGGTATCTCACCGTTAGCTCCATATCCCCCACAAGGGATACTTCTATGCTTCCCACCTATCCTGCGCAAGCCAAGCCCGAACACAATTCCAGGCTACAGTAAAGCTTCATAGGGTCTTTCTGTCCAGGTGCAGGCAGTCCGTATCTTCACAGACATTCCTATTTCGCCGAGTCTCTCTCTGAGACACCATCCAGATCGTTACGCCTTTCGTGCGGGTCGGAACTTACCCGACAAGGAATTTCGCTACCTTAGGACCGTTATAGTTACGGCCGCCGTTCACCGGGGCTTCGGTCGTCAGCTTCAGGGCGAACCCCTGACCAACTTCCTTAACCTTCCGGCACTGGGCAGGCGTCAGCCCCCATACGTCCTCTTTCGAGTTAGCGGAGACCTGTGTTTTTGGTAAACAGTCGCCTGGATCTCTTCACTGCGACCCACTTTCGTGGGCACCCCTTCTTCCGAAGTTACGGGGCCATTTTGCCGAGTTCCTTAGAGAGAGTTATCTCGCGCCCCTTGGTATTCTCAACCTCCCTACCTGTGTCGGTTTCGGGTACGGGTATGATGCTTTCATCACATGACTAGCTTTTCTTGACACTATCCTTCACCATGCGGAGTTCGTAAACCCCTCCCAAACCAATTAGGGTATGGTTATCTTTCATGCGTCCCTCGCCATGCTCCCACATCTTAGTCAGGGATTATTCACCCTGTGTCCATCGACTACGCCTTTCGACCTCGCCTTAGGTCCCGACTAACCCTCCGCGGACGAACCTGCCGGAGGAACCCTTAGGGTTTCGGGGCATTGGATTCTCACCAATGTTTTCGCTACTCAAGCCGACATTCTCACTTCCGTCTCGTCCACAGCTGCTTACCGCTACTGCTTCTTCCTACTACGGAACGCTCCCCTACCGATTAATTTCTTAATCCCACAGCTTCGGTACATCACTTAGCCCCGTTCATTTTCGGCGCAAGATCGCTTGACTAGTGAGCTATTACGCACTCTTTCAAGGGTGGCTGCTTCTAGGCAAACCTCCTAGTTGTCTATGCAATCTCACCTCCTTTCTCACTTAGTGATGATTTGGGGACCTTAGCTGGTGGTCTGGGCTGTTTCCCTCTTGACAATGAAGCTTATCCCCCACTGTCTCACTGGCAATGTGTGCCCTGGGTATTCTGAGTTTGTCTCGATTTGGTACCGGTCTCCCAGCCCGCACCGAAACAGTGCTTTACCCCCCAGGTATATTCATTACCGCTGCGCCTAAACACATTTCGGGGAGAACCAGCTAGCTCCTGGTTCGATTGGCATTTCACCCCTAACCACAACTCATCCGCTGATTTTTCAACATCAGTCGGTTCGGACCTCCACTTGGTGTTACCCAAGCTTCATCCTGGCCATGGTTAGATCACCAGGGTTCGGGTCTATAAACACTGATTTTTCGCCCTCTTCAGACTCGGTTTCCCTTGGGCTCCAGCATTCTCGCCTTAACCTACCAGTGCCTATAAGTCGCCGGCTCATTCTTCAACAGGCACGCGGTCATCCGTTTAATCGGACTTCCACTGCTTGTAGGCTAACGGTTTCATGTTCTATTTCACTCCCCTTCCGGGGTTCTTTTCACCTTTCCCTCGCGGTACTGGTTCACTATCGGTCACACAGTAGTATTTAGCCTTACGAGATGGTCCTCGCTGATTCACATGGGATTCCTCGTGCCCCATGCTACTCGGGATTCAGCTACTATCCTTTAGTTTTCGACTACAGGACTTTCACCTTCTTTGGTGCAGTATTTAGCTGCTTCGTCTAACCTCTAGATTCGATATTGCTGTCCCACTACCCCAAAGGATTAATCCTTTGGTTTAGGCTTTTCCCCTTTCGCTCACCACTACTGAGGGAATCTCTTTTGATTTCTTTTCCTCCAGCTACTAAGATGTTTCAGTTCGCTGGGTTAGCTCTTTCCTGCCTATATATTCAGCAGGTAGTCTTTAGGGTTGCCCCATTCGGAAATCTCCGGCTCTTAGTTTGCTTCCAACTCCCCGGAGCATATCGTCGGTAACCACGTCCTTCTTCGCCTCTGTGTGCCTAGGTATCCACCGTTAGCCCTTATTAGCTTGACCACTTTACATTGGTTTTTTCCACTGCAAACACTTTCATTTGATTGTCTGTGTCTGCCTGCTTTTTT
>NZ_JANQDG010000108.1:0-34163 GCF_029891665.1 Anabaenopsis sp. FSS-46
ACTAACTCGGCAGTAGCAGACAATGGAAGTTCTAGCTGCACCACGGAGGTAGGATTCAACGTGAAAAAGTCTTTGTCCTGCTTCGTTTTTGATGCTTTCAATCTTGCCATTGTCTGCGTACTTCCTTAAAGTGTTTGGGTGAAGTCCCAGTTGTTTGACTGCTTCTCGTAGTGGTACATAAGCCATACTACTATATTAGCATTTACGAGGATATGTAATCTATTATTAGCAAATAACTAGCTATTGGCTAACCCTTGAGGCTGTGGATTATTGCTAATTTCTGTTGATGAGAATAGGAATTTACGCTGGAGATCCACCTGAATGCAAAGGCGTGAGGAGAATGAAAACTAGTACACACCCAGCAATGGTTTAATTGTTCTGGATAGGTAAAACACAGCAATTAACGTCGTGCAAGCAGATTTTACCCCACTGCAAAGCCCATCGGACGAGAGCCACTCGGTTTTCGGTTTGGGTTTTGGTGAGAATATTGCTGATATGGTTATCAACTGTGCGTTTGCTAATCTCCAGTTTGATTGCAATATCTTGGTTAGTTAAGCCAGCGGCCACTAAGTCGATAATTTGCAATTCTCTGTCTGACAGACTAACAGGGGTCTGAGACTCGCCACCAGCCATAAGTTTTTCTATCCTCCCTTGGTATATGTACTTAATCCTCTTTTAATTCTAGAAGATTCTTTTGTTTAGAGGGGTTTTAAGTTATGGCAGTCATGCAATTGACTATATTTTCTTTAGATTTCTCTTTAAGAATCATATGTAACTATTTTAATTTTATTAAAGAGATAGCTATGTAAATGTACTTATATAAGAGCAGATATGTCTCTGGTTAAATTAGCAAAAATGCCATTTTTTCGAGTTAAAGACTGGATACAGATTAGTGAAGATTGTTTTATATTTTATACTATAGTTAGCAAATCCTGGCGGTTTTAACCGCTGGCGTGGTCACTGATTTGAGTCAACCTATCCCTGAACTCTCAGGTTGAAAGGCGCCGTCGTTTTCCACATACTAGATATTTATATGAGCAATCCCCGTGTTTTGTGCGTTGGTGAAATTTTGTTCGATTGTTTAGCTGACCAGTTGGGGCTCAAGCTAGAAGAAGTTCAGTCCTGGACTCACTACCCAGGGGGTGCGCCGGCTAATGTGGCTTGTGCTTTAGTAAAATTGGGCACTCCCGCAGGTTTTATTGGCGCTGTTGGTGAAGATGAGCCGGGGAGTCAGTTAGTGAAGCTATTAGCAGAGATTGGTGTCGATACAACAGGGGTACAATCCCATTCTACAGCACCAACGAGGCAAGTTTATGTGGTGCGAGATTTGGGGGGCGATCGCAATTTCGCGGGATTTGGTGAGTATGACACCTCTGAATTTGCCGATACCCGCTTACAAGCTCAACAATTACCAGAGTCGCTGTTTACAGAGGCGGAATTTTTGGTATTAGGTACCTTAGAATTAGCCTACCCTGAAAGTGAGCGGGCAATTCACCGGGCTTTGGAATTAGCAGGACAATATGACCTGAAGATTATTTTGGATGTTAACTGGCGACCTGTGTTTTGGCAAGATGCCAATGTGGCTCGCCAAAAAATCCAGGATATCTTAAAGCAGGTTGATTTCCTCAAACTCTCTAAGGAAGAGGCAGAATGGCTGTTTAATACCACTGACCCAGGTGCAATTACTTACCGTCTGGCTTCCGTTGAGGGGGTGCTGGTAACAGATGGAGAAAATGGTTGCGCCTATTGTTTGGGTGAAAATGAAGATAAGTTACCTTCTTATCCCATTCAGGTTGTGGATACAACGGGCGCAGGGGATAGTTTTTTAGCTGGATTTATCCACCAATTAAGTCAATATGGTATTCAAGGCTTACAGGATGGCGAAACAGCCAAAAAGGTTGTTGCTTATGCTAATGCTGTGGGGGCCCTGACTACTATTAAACCGGGTGCGATCGCTTCTCAACCCACAGGGGCTGAAGTTGAGGCTTTTCTAGCTTCCCATCAAGTTTAGGAAGTAGTACCAGCTGGGATATCAGCGATAATGGGCTGATACTCCTGGCCGGAAAATGGACGAAAATTTTCTGGCCATTCCGCGGTGACGTTGCACAATAACCGCAGTTGAAGTGGAGTTGGTGCGGGGTTGACCCGTTCAACGTGTACTTTTACAACTTGTGGATTTTTGTTTGTCAGTTGAAGAATATCATCCACAAGATAACGGGGACAATAACCTACGATGTGATGCTCCCTAGTGCATAAAAGTAACGCCTTTGGATCATAGGGATTTTGAAATTCGTGAGCTAAATATAAAAGTTCCCTAGGTTGTAGTTGATTAATTCTTTCAGTTGCACAAGTGGGAAGATGTCTGAGTCCATGTGCAAAAAAATGAATATGGTATAAATTATTTTGATCTGGTTGTGGAGCGGGGAAAACTTCAAATTTATCTGTTACTTTCCTTCCCCCGCTCCGAGAAAGAATGGTAATGGGGTCATCTTCACCTTCTGGAATATTCAGCCATTCAATATAATTTTTATAGTCGGGGCGGGAGCGTCGCATTAATCGGTTAGAAAACAATGGAAACACATCTACTGATGTGTATACTTGATTAAAATCTGGGAAAGAAAGTAATCCAGTAAATCCGCAGTTATTTTTTGCTGTCAATACACCCTTTGTATATAAGAACTCGTACTTTCTACCGTCAAAAGTTAAACGTCCAATGGGAAACCAAGCTCTAGTGTGGGTGTCTTGCCAAGCTAAAAATAATGTTTTCATATTCAGGTGTCTAGGAGTTGTACCAGTCTTTTGTGATTAAATTCCAAGATTGTTTGTGCAAATTCAATTGCTATTGGCGATATGCGATGAGATGGTATGCGACCAAAGAGCATTGACGTATCATGACTGGACACTCCCGCTAATTTTTCTAACCATAACCCAGCAGCTTTTGGATAAAGTTGTTGGACTTGATAAAAAGCATCAAAAGTTCTGAGGGGTTTTTGCCCTCCATTACTAGGGTAAATCAAAGATGTACACTTTTCGGCATAACCTACCACAGATTTATTTTTCAGCTTCAAGTGTCTTTTTCCATCAGACATTTCCCTACCCAAGCTAGAAGCATGGTCATAACTTGGTGCTAAGTGCATCTTATTGCCTAAAATTATGTATGCCCAGTTTTCGTGATGTCTGTCTGTATTTCCTATCCAAGCATCTAAGAGTAAATATCCCACGAAAACCTCCATGGCAAGGTTAATTCCTGCTGGTAGTACCCAGTCAATCGGTGAATTTACGGAACCACTTTGAAGAGCATGGGATATATTATGAATTGTGTGTTGAGATAAGTCTCGGCAATTTTGTGGGTATCCAGGTACTATTGGCGCTAGAATCTCATTTCCTAAGGTAAGAATTCCAGCTTCCGGCAAAAACGAGGGGCTAATAACGCCATTGTCACCATTGAATGTGGCTAACTCATAAATAGCATGGGGTAAGTCTAGCAAACTGCACAACTCAGATGCTATCTTCTCTGACCAGTCTTCGCCTGTGTTTTGTCTAGTTTTTTTGTAGAGATAATTGAGATTATCATGGCGGTACCAGAATTTTTCTTTGGTTCCTAAATCTTCATCAGCTTCAGGGGCATCGGGTAGGATGTCAATGATGGGAAATGGTTCTTTCATGCTAAAAATGATCTAAAGCCCAATGACTGTTTTCAGGTTCTCGACAATTAATTGGGGTGGTTCAGAAATATCTACACAAATAGCGTCATCAGGCTCTTCTAGGGTATCTAACTGACTGTTGAGGAGTTTTGCGGACATGAAATGATTTTGTCGCCCTAGGAGCCTTTGCTGTAGTAAGTTTAAACTGCCTTGGAGGTAGACTAGTTGCATGCGATCGCTATCTAATAGTAAATATTGGCGATAGTCTGCTTTGAGCGCCGAACAGGCTAAGACTACATTAGTATTTTGTTGTAACCAGACAGCGATCGCTGTTTGCAAGTCTTTTAACCAAGGCTTTCTATCGGTATCATTGAGGGGGATACCCAGGCGCATTTTCTCAATGTTCGCTGTGGAGTGAAAGTTATCCGCGTCTTGAAATTCCCAGTTTAAGGCATCGGCCAGTAGTTTACCAATGGTGCTTTTACCGGAACCGGATACACCCATGATAATAATGATCATTTTTTTTAACGCAAAGGTACGCAAAGGTACGCGCAAAGGTACGCAAAGTTAATTAGGTGTTTAGTTGTGCTAAACCTAGGTAGCGTACGCCTTCTGGTGAGATATCAAAACGACAGGGTAATACTTCTAAACCCTGGGCTATGCCTTCCCTCAGCAGTTTACCATATATGGGGTCTGTTACATCCCCTGGGGCAAATTCTATACAGTCACCCCGGTTGATGAAGTACAACATGAATGCTCGGGTTTGGGGGAGGAGTGCTGTTAGTTCGCGTAAGTGTTTTTGTCCTCTGGTGGTTTCGGTGTCGGGAAATATTGCTCGGGTACTTTGCGCCCATGTTGTGTTTTTGACTTCTAAATAAATTGGCGGTTGTGGGTCTTTTCCTGTGAGGTAGAAATCTACCCGGCTTTTTTTATCTTGTCCATACACTACTTCGCTTTTAATTTGGCTATAATCTCCTAGTTGGGGGAATAGGTGTTTTTCTAAGGCTAGTTTAACTATACGATTGGGTAAGGCTGTGTTTACTCCTACCCAGGTGGGTTCAGTATCATGTACCTGAATTAATTCTAAGGTGTAAGCTAATTTGCGTTTGGGGTTATCACTTTGAGAAAGTTGTACTTTACTCCCGGGGGTGGATACTCCTGTCATTGGCCCTGTGTTGGGACAATGTGCGGTGACTATTTCCCCGGAGTCAAGTTGAATGTCGGCAAAAAAGCGCTTGTAGCGCTTTAGTAGTGTTCCTGAATATAATGGTGGATAGCGGTAAAGCCAGTCAATCATGATCAAATCTGTTTACTGTTAAGTAATATACAATGATTAACTGCTGATGGAATTATGCAACAGGTTGATTTCATATTTAACATATAAGTGGAATGTTTATCTGGTTAGGTGATTTATGAGTAATGAGTTTTATCACCGGGGACTAAAAAGGGCTGAGGAAAAAGACTACTCTGGTGCTATTGAGGAATTTACTAGTTGTTTACAATGGGCACCTGATTTTGCGGATGGGTTTTTACACCGGGGTCTGGCTTATTATAATTTAGGTGCGATTCATCAAGCAGTTTCTGATTATACTGAATGTATCCGGTTGAATCCTGGGGGTATGGAGGGGTATTATTGTCGGGGATTGGCTAGGGTAGTACTGAAAAACTTACCGGGGTCGCTGGAAGATGTGGATCAGGCGATTCGCCTCAATGTTAATTATGCACCTGCTTATCAATTGCGGGGAACAATACGGCGCAAGCAAGGTTTTATTCAAGATGCGATCGCTAACTTTAAAAAAGCCGCTGAATTATATTTAGCACAAAAAGACACCGCTAGCTGTCGGCTGTGTATGGAAAAAATTAAACAGTTACAACCAAAACCAAAACCAGATGTAAACTCAAGTAATTATACTAACGCTTATGCCCAAAAAATATTAGACTTATCAATCAACGGATATTTTACCCAGTTATTAGAAAAAGCCGAACAGGGAGATACGACTGAGGCGATCGCTGATTTAAACTGGATATTACAAGCTGACCCCCAAGATGCTCAAGCTTATTGTTGTCGGGGGGTGGTCAGGTGTAAAATGGGCAATTATCGAGAAGCGATCGCTGACTTTAACCAAGCTATACAATTAAACTTCACAGATGCCATAGTTTATCGTAACCGAGGTAAAGCCCGTTCGCTGTTGGGGGACAATCAAGGAGCGATGGCGGATTTTAATCAAGCTTTGAAAATCCAACCCCAAGATGCTTTAATATATGTTGCTAGGGGTAATGCCTATCGATTATCTGGTAATTATCTGGATGCCATTCAAGATTACAACCAAGCATTACAAATTCATCCCCATTATGCACCAGCTTACTACAATCGCGGTATTGCCCATGCTTGCTTAGAAGAAATGCAAAACGCAGTTGCAGATTATCAACAAGCGGCGAGTATTTTTTGTGAACAGGAAGATTGGGACAATTATCATCAAGTATTGGAGAGGTTGCAAAAAGTCCAGACATCTAGACCGGAGTCGAAACAGCAAAACTATAATTTACTGCGTCAGCGACTGTTGCGACTGGTGGGGGGACATTGGGAAATCGCCCAAAGACTAATTGATGATAAACAGGAATACCTTCCGGGGATGTCTTATGAATGGTATTTACAACAAGTAATTGAGGATATAGAACGGGGACGAGGTAGGTGATGATTCTTAATTTAGAGGTTTTGAGGGGATTATTCCATATTTTGCAACCCCATAGCAATCTTACTGTGTTTCTCAATTTGTCCCATAACTTGTTTCGCCCTTTGAATGACTACATCTGGTAAACCCGCTAAACGTCCAGCTTCAATACCATAGGACTTATCCGCCCCTCCGGGCTGAACTTGATGTAAAAAAACGATTTGGTCGGGTAACTCCTTGACGGTGACTTGATAATTAGCCACGTTGGGAAGAATACTAGCCAATTCATTTAACTCATGATAGTGAGTGGCAAAAATTGTCCGCGAGCGAATTTCTGTAGCTATATATTCCGCTACGGCCCAAGCAATGGAAAGACCGTCAAAAGTTGCTGTTCCTCGGCCAATTTCATCTAATAATACCAGCGATCGCGCAGTGGCATGATTGAGAATATTGGCGGTTTCATTCATTTCTACCATAAAAGTAGATTGACCGGTGGCTAAATCATCCACTGCACCCACACGGGTAAAAATGCGATCGCATACTCCCAACTTCGCCAGGGTCGCTGGAACAAAACTCCCAATTTGCGCCATTAACTGAATTAACCCCACCTGACGCAAATAACAACTCTTACCGCTTGCATTGGGTCCGGTGAGAATAACTAAATCTGGTTTTTCCTCTAGGTGCTGGGTGGTCTGTTCTCTTCCTAAGTGGGTGGAGTTGGGGACAAAAAACCCTGCGGGTAAAGACTGTTCGACTACGGGATGACGACCATCGACAATCATCATCTCCCGTCCCGAAATCATCTCTGGACGACAATAACCTTGTTGTACAGCTAACTCAGCTAAACCACATAACACATCTGCTGCAGCTACAGCACGGGAAACATTGCGAATTACCTCCGCTTGTTCTCCGACATCTTGGCGCAACTCTACAAAAATCTCATATTCCAACTGGTTTAAATCATCCCGCGCTGTGAGTATGCGCGCTTCCCGTTCCTTCAGGTCTGGGGTGATGTAACGTTCCTCGTTGGTGAGGGTTTGCTTGCGGATATAATTATCGGGTACTTGGTCAGATTTAGAGCGGGGAACACTAATATAATAACCAAAGGTTTTATTAAATCCTACCTTTAAGGTGGGGATTGCGGTTTTTGCTCGTTCGTCAACTTCTAAATTAGCAATCCATTTCTGGTCTGATTCTACCGTGGCTTTTCTCTGGTCTAGCTGGGGATTTATCCCCGGACGAATTAAGCCGCCTTCTTTAATATGTATGGGTGGTGATTCTACTATATGGTCGTGTAATTTTTGGGCTATTTCTTCCAAGACATCGGGGACTTTCTGTAAGGCTTTGAGAAAAGGCGATCGCGCATCAGCCACTAGGTGAGATAATTGGGGTAAGCGTGAGAGGGAATCGGCCAAAGCTGCTAAATCCTTAGCGTTAGCTGTTCCCGAAGCTGCTCTACCTGTCAGCCGTTCTAAGTCGTAAATTTGCCGTAACAATTGCCGCAAATCTTGACGCAGGGGTGTATTTTCCATCAATTCTTGGATGGTGTCTTGTCGCGCCCGAATGCCTTTAAGATCAAGTAGTGGTTGCAATAACCACCGCCGCAAAGCCCGACCCCCCATTGATGTGCTAGTTCTATCCAAAGCCCACAGCAGGGAACCATGAAATGTACCATCCCGGACTGTTTGCGTAATCTCTAGGTTACGGCGGGTTTGATTATCTACAATTAAATAGTCAGTAATAGTATAAGTGCGTAACTTTTGCAGGGTAACGGGGTTGACTTTTTGCATATCTTCCACATATTCCAGCAGACCCCCAGCGGCCCGTACCGCTAAAGGAAGATGATCACAACCGAGTCCTTCGAGCGATCGGATCTTAAATTTATGCAATAATTTTGCTCTAGCTTCACCTTGGGTAAAGGGAGCCTGCGATCGCAGGCTATAACAAAATGATGGTGGTAAACATTGGGGAAGATGAGGCGAAGTTTCTCCGGGACGCAACAAGCTCCCTAAATCCGGGGCGTTAGTGGGAACCACCACCTCTGAGGGTTGCAACCGCATTAGTTCCTGGGTGAGGTGTTCTAAATCACTCCCCTGAGTTGTGAGGAATTCCCCGGTGGAAATATCTGCATAAGCTAAACCCCAATGATTTACGGCAATTACCACAGCAGCCAGGTAATTATTGCGACGCTTATTTAACATTCCCTCTTCTAGCAAAGTCCCCGGTGTGAGGATACGGGTGACTTCACGCTTGACCAAACCCACTGCTTCCGATGCGTCTTCTACTTGGTCGCAAATTACCACCGCATAGCCTTTTTCTACTAACTGGGTGGTGTAGCGTTCCCAGGCGTGATGCGGTACACCAGTCATGGCTACGCGACCAACTTCGCCACCGTGTTTACTCGTCAGTACCAGTTCCAATTCTCTGGAGACTGTTACAGCGTCTTGGAAGAAAGTTTCAAAAAAATCTCCTACCCGATACAGCAGCAAAGCATGAGGATATTTATCCTTCATTTCTACATAGTGCTGGTACATCTTACTCAGCTTACTGCGGTCTGCTAATTGAGTGTCAATCAGAGGCGCTGCAGGGTTATGGGGTTCCGTTAGTTGAGTGTCAGAATCAGAAGCAGTCATAGATGGTAGGTTATGCACGGACATTCCACAATATTTGATGATAACCTGATGTGGAGTTTAAGAGGCGATGGCTCAAACTTTTGTGATGTTTTCTGGCTATCTCAGCTGCACAAAAAGCCAGTAGACAGAATAATTCTATCTTACTGGCTCAATTAAGCTCAGGTTTCCAAAACTTACGCTTCTGGTGGTAAGTCCTGGCTATAAATAATTTCCCCTGCTAAATTACGCAGTGATACTGTCATCACTTTAGTATTAGCATCAATTTTCACTCCACCAAAGAATTGTAAACCTTCAGTGGGGGGTCGATTTGGACGCATACCTGGAGGATTGCTTTGAAATATCAATTGTGGACCAAAGGTATTGTCTAATTGTCCCGGTCCGAATGTCCCAGAATTGAGAGGTCCGGCGACAAACTCCCAAAAAGGCTTAAAGTCTTGAAATACTGCCCGATTGGGGTCATAATAGTGGGCTGCGGCATAATGTACGTCAGCAGTTATCCAAACAACATTTTTAATGTTTCTGCGTTTGATAAATCGCAGTAATTCAACCAACTCTAATTCCCTTCCAGAGGCTTTACCATTATCTGCGTTAGCCCAAGCCTCAAAAGCAGTAGAACCGTCTCGCACTATTAGCCCTAAAGGCATATCACTGGAAATTACTTTCCATGTAGCTTTTGATTTAAGTAGTTGCACCTTCAACCATTGCAGTTGTGATTGGCCCAGCATATCTGTTTCTGGACTTTTTGCTGGCTGAACATTCCCGGTATTTGGTCCACGATAAGTCCGCTCGTCTATCGTGAAAATGTCAAGTAATGGACCATATTGGAAAGAACGATAAATTTCTGACCGGTCAGCACCATATCTTGACTTATATTTCATGGGCATATACTCAAAAAATGCTTGTCTTGCCCTTTGTACTAGCAAGTCAACATCCTTAACAGTATAGCGATCATCAGTCAAAAATTCCCCAGGATACCAGTTGTTTACAGCTTCGTGATCATCCCATTGGGCTAACATCGGTACTTGGGCGTTAAAACGCTTCACATTTTCATCTAGCAAGTTGTATTGAAAATTACCACGAAATTCTTGTAGGGTTTCTGCTACCTTTGACTTTTCTTCTGTGACGATGTTCCGCCAAATACTACCATCATCTAGTGTTCTTTCTGCTACAAGTGGGTTATCGGCGTAAATCGTATCCCCGCAATGGATGAAAAAGTCAGGATTTAATTGACGCATTTGTTCATAAATTGTCATCCCACCCAAATCGGGATTAATCCCCCAGCCT
Organism: Anabaenopsis sp. FSS-46; assembly: GCF_029891665.1. Classification (NCBI taxonomy): domain Bacteria; kingdom Bacillati; phylum Cyanobacteriota; class Cyanophyceae; order Nostocales; family Nodulariaceae; genus Anabaenopsis; species Anabaenopsis sp. FSS-46. The sequence continues at coordinate 10,234 of NZ_JANQDG010000108.1, forward strand.
TGACCGGCGGTATCTCCACCCCAGACAAAGAAAATGTCTCTTCCGGTTCTGGAAGGAGTGCGAAATGTACCGCTGACAGGTTCACTTTGGATGCGTGGATTGTCTAAGTCTTGGAAAATTACCCGGTAAAATATTTGTTGGTCTGGGGGTAAGTTCTTGAGAACATATCTGGCTGTAAAATCCTGTTCCTGTGAAGTACGTTCACCAAAAACACGTCCTAGTCTATTAAAGGATTCACTGGTAGAGTATTCAATCACCATTTGTGCAGGGCGATCGCTCCGACTCCAAATCACAATACTATTACCACTTATATCCCCAGTAGCAACACCATAGGGTATGGTAGGACGCATACTTTCAGATGTAATAATTCCCGGCGCTTGTCCAAATACTTGTGAATTTGATACAATATTTGTGGTGATAATACCACCTGCTGTTAGAGCAGAACTAAGTAAAAACTGCCGACGATTTAATCTTAATGGGTTATGAGATTTTATGCTCATGAATGGCCCCCTCAAGCAAAGTATTACAAAATAGTTAACTACTAAATTTTGTAATGCTAATAAGTAAAGCTTGAGTTATCCCAAGGTTAATTAAAACTAGTTTTTTAGATTAATTTGGCAAAAACCTCACCCTAGGTTCTGGAGAGATTTCTGCTTAGTTAGGAGATGGAAAGCATTGCTCACAGGAGAAAGATGGAAGCAGATAAAACCAAAATCATATCAGCGGTAAACTTGCAATCACAAGCAGATGCGGAACTAGAACAGAAGCTGCGGGAACTCAAGTTTAGACAAGAACTTAGAAAAGATTGGATTTTATTTATTGTCAGGGATGTTGTTATTTTTTCTGGGGCGATCGCCTTTGTGTTTGCTATCTGTGGCTATTCTCTGTTCATTCTGATTAATAGGTAAGATGAACTACCATCATCCCCGGAATCACTATCAAAAATTATAGCCAATCCCCAGGAGCAAACCCACATCAGTACGATCTAAAAATGCTGCATTTGCAGTACCCGTGACAGTAAAGCGATCGCCTATAGGCACATCCACACCACCAGTTAATAATAAACCAACGTCAGAACCGCTTCCAGTTTCAAAAGCTACCCCTGCCCCTAAAAAAGGAGATATTGATATTTGTTCTCCATTTAGGGGATCTGCGAAACGGGGAGCAAAATCTAAAGTTACGGGAACCAAAAACAGTGTATCGCCCCCAAATATCACCGCTGGTCGCACGGAGATAGTATTAGTCAGCCCAATTTTGCTGATTAATCCATAGTTACTTTCACTGAGAGTGGAATTACCACCTATACCAATGTTACCAGCAACCCCAATATAACTAGACCCTCCACGAGTACCTGTACCTGGTTCCATAGCAACAGTAGTTGCTGCTGGTGGCGATTGACTGACTCCCAGGTTAGGTGGTATGAGTACCTTATTAATTACATGAATGACACCATTACTCGCTTGTACGTTGGGCTGGATAACATCCGCATCATTGACCGCAATTTGATTAGTAGCTCTATCTACCTGAATATTTACAGGTACATCCTCAAAGGTGATTAATTCTCCGGATGAGAGTTGATTAGCGGTTACTTCCCCAGGAACCACATGATATCTCAAAATCTCAATCAATAAGTCTCTATTCTCCGGTTGCTGCAACTCTTCTAGAGTCCCAGCTGGTAAAGCTGCAAATGCCTGATCCGTGGGAGCAAACACTGTATAGGGTCCGGCTTGCTGTAGAATACCTGCTAAATTTGCTGTTTGCAATAAAGAAGTCAAGCTTGTAAAAGTGTCACTCGATGCGGCAATAGAAACAATATCTTGACTTTGAGTTTGTTCCGTAGCCCCAACTATATACTTAGTGGCTACAAGGTTGCTAGCTAGGGGTTGCATTTGTCCCTGTCTGACTAAAGCTTGATATAAAATCGCCGACGCTTCAGCACGAGTTAAAGGATCTAGCGGGTTAAGTAGCTTAACATTGGGATAATTAACAACAATACTAGCCTCCGTAGCTGCTGCAACATTATCTAGTGCATAGCTGGGGATTGCTGACGCATCTGTGTAGTAAGTATTGACTACGGCTAATGGATTGTCTCTAGTTTGTAAACCTAAACCATTTGTTAAAGCAACTATGGCCTCAACTTTGCGAATTTGCTGATTTGGCAGAAATAAGTTTCCTGGATAACCTGACATAAATCCGGTTTCGTAGGCTTCCTGAATTGCAGAACCCGCCCAGAAGTTCCCAGGAACATCTGCAAAACCATCAGCACTTATTTGCCGAATTTGGTCTTGATTAAAAGCTTTTTGAATCATTGCTGCAAATTCAGCCCGACTCACCGGTTCATTTGGCCTAAAAGTACCATCTGGAAAACCAGATATAATGTTTCTTTGCGCTAAAGCTTGAATAAATGGACTGGCCCAATACTGTGCACTAACATCAGACAAGTTAGCTGCTAAAGCAGGGGAGGGAGTCACACTGGTTTGAGCGGAAACTATCATGGGATTGATTGTAGCCAGTATGACTCCCAAGGACAACAAAGTTGTACCTGCTGATGACCAACGCCAGAAACTAATCATGAAAATATCCTCCAAGAAAAAGTTGAAAATTATTTTATGTAGATTCCTAGTAGACACAGGAATGTTTGGCTGATGTCAATATCTAAAGTACCAATGCCAACCTGAATGATTGAGAGTTATAACTTTTGAGGACATGATCATTTTCTCCTCACCCTGATTAATTTATCTATGACTTGATAGCGGAGTCTTACCATAATACTGGGCATTTAATCGCCACTTTGCCAAAATTCTCGCCAAATGTCTCAATAGTATGGAAATAAATTATTGGACATAATGAATGTTCTCAGATTTAATTGAATTACACAACTAGCTTAAGGTGAAACTATTATTTTTTTTCTCTTCCTTTAGATAGTTGAGGACAATCAAATACCTATTGATTAGGATGAATATATACAACTTAAGTATTTTTATCGACTGCAATTGCATCTAAATTATTACTCAGGAGTGATCATGCTTTTAGATGCTGATTATCATCACTAAAAATCTCATATATACCACAGATAAACACAGATGTTTTTCTACTTTATGGGACAGGGAATGCAATAATGTAATATGCTTAATCTCTTAGTGTCATTAATTACACAAATTCAGGGCTGATATAGGGGCATAATATTTTGATACAAGACATAATTGGCGATAAACTAATGACGGGCAAGACTCAATTTAGATAGGCACTAAATTCCCTCCCATTTGTATCACTTGCTTATATGGGGACAAAAAAACTCAGTCTGAAGGGCGGTAATGCAAACTAAAAAAAAATTAGATCAATTATGGATAGTACGCTGCTTTGCCGCAGTTCTACTCTTTGGTCAGGTACTCCTGCATTTACTTCAAGGAAAAACTTACTACCGCAAAATTTTGCAACACATGGTGACCGCAGGGCCTGCTTCGGTGTTTCCAGTTGTCCTTGTTAGTGGTTTTGCTGGTATGATTTTTACTATTCAAACTGCTCGAGAATTAGTGAGATTTGGTGCCTTAGATGCTGTGGGGGGGGCTTTCGCTTTGGCTTTTTGCCGAGAATTAGCGCCTCTTTTGACAGCTAGTATTATTGCTGGACAAGTAGGTTCTGCTTTTGCAGCGGAAATAGGTGCTATGCGAGTTACAGAGCAAATTGACGCACTTTATATGCTCAAAACAAATCCTATTGATTACTTGGTGCTTCCTAGAGTAGTGGCTTGCATTTTGATGATGCCCATTATGATGGTTTTTGCTTTAGTTGTAGGCATCACTGGTGGGGTTTTTGCAGCATCCCAATTTTATCATGTTGACCCTGAAGCATTTTTAGAATCTGTCAGAACTTTTTTAGAACCATCAGATTTACTTATAGTTTTAGTGAAGGGGCTGATTTTTGGTGCTATAGTCGCTATCAATGGTTGCAGTTGGGGACTAACTACTAAGGGAGGAGCAAAAGAAGTTGGAGAGTCGGCAACAACCGCAGTGGTCACTACTTGGGTGTTAATTTTTATGATGGACTTTTTTCTCTCTTTGTTGATGTTTCATCAGCCTACAATTTAATTGGAGTTGAAAATTAGATGAGCACTAGCTCATTTTTAATCTGTATCAAATTTAACGTATATGTATTTAAATGCTAGTAGTTCTCTCAATTAAAATAATCATAAAAATTACTATTTAACGAGCCATCAATAAATTTGATTGCTATATTGTACTAAATAAGCATTGCATCAGGAAAGTACAGAACCTCATCCCCTGTCCCCCTCTTGCTTAAAGAAGACTGGGTGAGGTGGAAAATTTTCCTTTGCTGGTTATTTAATTCACATTCCTAAGTAATCTGGTGAGGATACGGAATTGGTGCGTAATGATTTACATGGCTTAGATATTAGTCATACAGAATTGCAAAATTTGACTAATTTACCTGTTAAACAGCAATTAATTATTATTACCCAACCTTTAAGAACAATTGCTAAAAGCATTACAGATAAACTTAGGGGTTCCGAGGGAGCTACTGTAGTTTTTATTAGTTCTTCTATATTTGTTTTTGGTTATTTGCTCTTTGATATCCTGATTAAGCTGTTTGTTACTTGGATCACAATTCCATCTTGGTTACTGTTAATAATATTGTGTTCTTGGGGTGGATGTGTCACACAGATTGTTTTCTATTTATTATGGCGGAGAAAAATTAAAATACTTAATCACAATATGACGAATTCTTTAGAAATACTTTTAAATGATGTTGATAGATATAATGCTGTTATCAAAGCCATAGATATCAATGATCAAATAGAAGCAGCTGGTAATCCAGGAGTGGTTATTAGAGAAAGGGAAAAAGTTATCGCCGCCCTGAAGCTCACAAGAAATGATTTAATTCGGGCTTTGAAGACAGAGAGAATTTTAAGAGAAAATCAGAATTTTATTCTCAGAAATACAGAGTTATTTACCAATAATTTGGCGACTTTAACCGCAATGCAAGTTACAGAAGAAGCCACCGAGCATGGTAGGTTACTCAATGAAGCATTGCAAATTGCTTTAGATGTGCAACTGGAAATGAAAAGGCTGCAAAACCTGACCTCACACTCATGAATCTTGCTATGAAACTCCCCAGGACTGCAATCGACAGTCTAACATAAAGAGGTGTGAATTTAGCGATCGCCTATAGGTATGGACTGGAAAGAAATTAGAGGTAACTGGGTACTCATTCCCCCAAAGCCCATTGGTATCATCCATTTTCTCGGAGGTGCATTTGTGGCCACCGCACCCCATCTGACTTATCGCTGGTTACTAGAACATCTGGCTAATCAAGGATATGTGATTATTGCTACACCATTTATCAATACTTTAGATCATATTGCGATCGCCAAAACCGTACTACTGAACTTTGAACGCACCCTAGAAAGATTACACGACTCTGGCTCCCTACGCCAGCTTTATCTGCCTACTTACGGGTTAGGGCACAGTATGGGTTGTAAACTTCACTTACTCATTGGCAGTTTGCTACCTGTAGAACGTGCTGGAAATATTTTAATTTCCTTCAACAACTACGCCGCCAAAGAGGCCATCCCCTTAGTAGAGCAATTTAATTCTACTTTGCCCATTGAGTTTACGCCCTCACCAGTGGAAACCGACACAATTGTAAGACAGAGCTACAATATCCGCCGTAATTTATTAATAAAATTTAGCAACGATACCATTGATCAATCAGCAGGTTTAAGTCAAATCTTACTAGATCGCTTTTCCCACATGGTGACCAAACAAACCTTACCAGGTACTCACACCACACCTTTAGGTCAAGATATCAAATGGCAAACAGGAGGGTCATTTACTCCTTGGGATGCTTTAGGACAATGGTTTAAACAAGAAATTTACCGAGATTTAAACCAGCTAAAACGCGCCATTCTCTTATGGTTAAACCCATTATCACCCCCATAACATTTGAAAAAACTGAGTATATAAAAATTATCGGTGTTTATCTGTGTGCATCTGAGGTCAATTAATTCCTTCTTGATATCTTCCCACCAGGAGAAAACCCTGGGAGTATTGGCAAAATACCAAACCATGATCAAATTTCCAATTAGCATTATCCATGTTTCAAATCCTCGTAATTGATGATGATATTTCTATACAAATATTCCTGAAGAGGATGTTAGAAAAACAAGGCTATAAAGTAATTACTGCTAGTAATGGAGAAGAGGGAATAGCCAAGGCCATAGCTTACCATCCAGCCCTGGTTATTTGTGATTGGATTATGCCAGGACTCAATGGGTTAGAAGTCTGTAAGCGCATGAAGACAGACCCCAGCTTATGCACCACTTTCTTTATTTTTTTAACATCTTTAGATTCTATTGCTGATCGTGTCAAGGGACTAGATGCTGGCGCTGATGATTTTATCTCCAAGCCCATTGAGCAAAATGAATTAAAAGCAAGAGTCAGAGCCGGATTGCGCTTGCATCAGTTAAGTCAGGATTTACATACCCAAAAGCTACTTTTAGAAACTGAATTAGCACAAGCAGCAGAATATGTGCGATCGCTGCTACCACTACCAGTCATGGAACCTCTAAAAATCGACTCTCGATTCATTCCTTCCCGACAACTTGGCGGTGATTGTTTCGATTACTACTGGCTAGATGCTGATTATCTAGCTATATACCTTCTAGATACGGCTGGACATGGGCTAAAAGCTGCTCTCCCCTCAATTTCCGTCCTCAATTTGTTACGTTCCCGCGCCTTAAAAGGTTTGAATTACTATCAACCGAGCGCTGTACTCAAGGCTTTAAATCAAACCTTCCAGATGAATTACCAAAATGACAAATATTTTACTATTTGGTATGGAGTTTATAACCGAGTTAAGCGGGAGTTAATTTATGCAAGCGCTGGTCATCCCCCAGCAATATTAGTATCAGGTACATCTGCCAAAAACACCGAATTTAAATTACTAAGAACTCCGGGAATGCCTGTTGGGATGTTTCCCGAGGCAAAATATGTTGACGCCTTTTGCAATATTGATAAATTTAGTAATCTCTATATTTTCAGTGATGGTGCTTATGAAATCACAAAATCAGATGGCACACTTTGGAGTTTAGATGCTTTTATTCAAATACTTGTTAGCTTACAACACACCATTGAAGTCAAACTCGATCAAGTATTGAATTATCTCATTGCTTTGAACTCCAAAGATGCTTTTGATGATGATTTATCAGTCCTACAAATTAATTTCGATTAACTATTTGGGGGAGAGTACAACTTGATTAAAGTCATCTTCATTTAAAAATATCTCAAACACTTTATCCATACCTGTTAATTCAAATAATATTCTGACTTGTTCATTGATAGAACACAGAACTAGTTTGGTATTTGCTGCCCGTAATGTTTTGAATGCTAATACTAAAGCGCCCAAGGCAGAACTATCCATAAACTTGACATCTTGACAATCGACTAAAACTATTTTAGCACCACTTTCTACAAGGCAGATCAGGTCTTCTCGTAGTTGTTGTGAGTTGGTGGTGTTGATAATTCCACTGAGCTTCAGGACTTTGACTTGTTCATTCATAATACTTATGACCAGATTGTTTTAAGAAGATGCCATGATTTTGTTAGTATTATATACCAAGATGGAGTTTTTGAGAAAACTAGCAACATCAAACAGGCACTAAATTACTAGTGGTATATCATAAATACTTGCTGATTAATAAAAAAGTATCCAGTATTTCATTTAACAGAAATTACATATATAGAAATCAGGTTTGGTTTCTGAATTGATTTGTGTAGGTAGGGAACAGGGAACAGGTAATAAGAAGTGCTGTGTGTACTGAATCTTGTTCAAAAATTAAATAGGAGTCCTATAGCTAAAGTTTATAAAAGTTAGATGGGTTTCTAAGAGGATGTTTGTCAAGTCATGATTAGTGTATCGAATATTATTTTACCCATCCCTCACCTTTCCCTTTATAAGGGAAAGGTGACTGGATTTGATTGTTTTTGGTCTGTTCCCTAAGATAAAAATTAACCGTGGAAAACTTATCAAACATCCTCTAAATATATTGTGAAATATTAAATTACCGGGTGACAAAAAGAAGATTAATTTTCCTTGGATCGTTTCAATACCCTACTAAAAGCAGGATTAAATGAATGCTGTTTCAACTATAGACAGAACTCATGAGTCTAGGCGTGTAGTTATCAAGGGAGATTATTGTTAATACTTCGTAGCTATCTCTTATGGTAGAAGGAATACTACACGGGAATTAATAAATTATTGGTAACCCTTTTGATAATTTTCAGTATGAACATAATTGCTTGGATCATTCTGGGTTTGATTGCTGGGGCTATTGGTAAAGCTATTTATCCTGGTCGTCAGGGTGGCGGAATCATTGCAACTATGATCTTGGGTATTGTCGGTGCTTTAATCGGGGGAACTATTGCTACTCTGTTAGAGACAGGAAGATTACAAATTACTGCTGCGAGTCTGAGTATTCCTGGTCTAATTGTCGCTATTATTGGGGCAATAATTGCCATCTTTTTATGGGATTTGCTCACGGGTAGAACCAGTCATTAGTTAGCAACATAGCAATGATATTTATGAGATGCAAGTTAATAGGAGGAAATATTAAATACTCCACTTTTTTTATCAAGAGTGGAGTCACAAAAAAAAATAGGAAAAAATCTGGAGATAACCTTGATTAACCTGTGATTTGCTCTAAACCTTTAGCTTGGCTTTTGACCAGACACCAGTTTCATCTTCATCAAACTGTTCATGAACAGCTTCCCAAGCGGCTTGTTCAGAGATTAACTCGTCACCGGTCTGCTCTAAAACGGCATTATAGCGAGTCATGAATGTTCCTTGAGCTGCTTGGGAAAGATGAGAGCGAACTTCCAAAGACAAGTCATCTGGACTGTTACATGGGCCAGAACAGGGATGAGTCAATGTTTTATCAGTTGTGTGAATTTCTTCACCACCAGAACTTTCGATCAGTAATTGAAATTCCCCCAGGCGATCGCTTGGCACTTCTGCCATTAATATAAACTGGCCAGCTTGTAAGCGTGTTTGATAAACTGTGGCTTTGTCTTCAGACATCCCCCAAGCTGTTAAGGCTGACACTAGTCCAGCGCCGGCGCTACCTGCGATCGCTCCACTAGCAGCACCTAGCAACAACGCACCTATCGGACCTGCGGCTACAATTGGGCCTACAAAGGGAACGAACAGTACGCCCACACCAGTTAGTAAGCTGAGAAACGAGCCAAACAATGAACCAAAAATAGCTCCTGTTCTCAAGCCTCCTAGAATTACATCTTTCTTAGTAATAAAACCAGAAATTCGCGTTTCTGATTGGAAATCTTTGCCCATGACCGAAATATTATCTCTAGGTACACCCCTATCTAGTAAGCGTCGAATCACCTGATCAATTTGCTTTTGTTCTTTGAATACAGCTGATATGGTACGTTCTGCTTGATAAAGTTCTGGCACTTAAATACTCCTGAAAACTTATTTTGGCAATACTAGGAAGGTTGACTTCTATACACCCACAGGGGTTTTAGTTTCTGCTTCTGGTTGTGCACCGCTGGGTTCTAAGGCTTGTCCTTCAATGAATGAACGCAGCATCCAAGCCATCTGTTCACGCTCTTCCATGAGTCCAGTTAAAAAGTCAGCAGTTCCCTCATCATGAAACTGTTGACTACACTGATCCACATGGTCGCGCAAATTACGAATTAGCTGCTCATGATCTTCTACCAATCGGGCTACCATCTCTGTTGCTAAGGGTAAATCACCGCTATGTTCTTTGAGGGTAGCAATCTTGAGAAATTCGGCCATTGTACCCACTGGGAAACCGCCCAAAGCCCGAATCCGTTCTGCTAAAGCATCAATGTTTTCAGTCAATTTCTCATACTGTTCTTCCCAAAGTTCATGCAAACTACGGAACTGGGGCCCTACAACATCCCAATGGTACTTTTTGGTTTTTACTATCAGAACGTAGGAATCTGCTAAATCTTGATTTAACAAATTCATCACACCTTGACGTTGTTCTTTTGTCAAACCAATATTAATTATACGCATTGCTTTCCATCCCTAAGCTAACCTATGTATAAATTTTCCGATATATAGATATAATCAACATCAACCAGGGGGAAGATCATTTCCGCATCATTAATTACCACCTATGGTGAGATTTATTTGTATCTCTTAATAGAGAATTATTTATTTTTTAACCTGTTGCTAGTTGATTCTTAATCAAAGTCCAATATTTTAATAGCAGGCTAACCTAATCATTACTGCCCAAAATTGTTAATGTAACTAGCAATACTTGGGAGGTTTTGTAGTCGGTAATGCGATTGACAGCTTCCAAAAGTCATGAGGCGTCAATCTAGTCAAATCCCTATGGTTTGTTGATTAACCAAGACGGTGAGTTAGCAAACCTCAATACCAACTGGAAATTTCCAGCCGGGAAAACATCGCTTATGCTTTCCCCTGATCCCTTAATGACAGCACTTATAATCAACCACGTAATCCTATGTCAGAGTCCAACAACCCGAAAGTTACACTTGTAGGTTTTGCTTCTCTTCCTGCTGATACTTTTGCCGATGGTCCATCATCAGGTAGTGCTATTACTGGTAATACCAATGGTAGAGTCATACCCTTTGAGCGCCAGCCCATACAGGGATTTAGTTCAGTCCAGAGAGCCGATGCTGATTCCTTCTGGTTAATGTCTGATAATGGTTTTGGTAGTAAGGCTAATAGCCCTGATTATTTACTGCGAATTTATCGCGCTACCCCCAACTTCCGCACCACCACTGGGGGTGATGCAACTGTTAATGTGTTGGGTTTTGTGCAACTATCTGACCCTGACAACAGGATTCCTTTCGCAATTGTTAACGAAAACACGAGCGATCGCCTGTTAACTGGTGCTGATTTCGACCTGGAATCCTTGGTAGTTGCAGCCGATGGGACTTTCTGGATTGGAGAAGAATTTGGTCCTTATCTCCTGCACTTTGATAGCACGGGTAAGCTATTACAGGCCCCCATTCCTACACCGAATTACGTCAGTTTAAATACTCTCGATGGTAAACCACCCATTGTGATTGGACATCGAGGAGCTAGCGGAGAACTACCAGAGCATACTCTAGGAGCCTATAAACTAGCCGTTGAACGGGGCGCTGATTTTGTTGAGCCTGATTTGGTTTCTACCAAGGACGGTGTATTAATCGCACGTCATGAGCCGAATCTGATCGCCACCACTGATGTGGCCTCCCGTCCAGAATTTGCTGACCGCCGGACTACCAAAATAGTTGATGGTGTTGCGGAAGAAGGTTTCTTTGCTTCTGACTTCACCCTAGCAGAAATCAAAACCTTACGGGCGATTATGCCCCAGGGCTACCGTACTCAAGTATTTAATGGTATCTATGAAATTCCGACTTTTGAGGAAATCATTGAGTTAGTTCAGCAGATAGAAGCTGATACCGGTAAGAAAATTGGCATTTATCCCGAAACCAAACATCCCACTTTCCACAATGACCTGGGTCTGTCGCTGGAAGAACCTTTATTAGCAACTCTAGAACAAACTGGTTTCACCGACCCCTCACGGATTTACATCCAATCCTTTGAAGTTGGTAACCTGAAAAAGCTGAGTCAACTAACGGATATTCCCCTAGTTCAGTTATTAGATGCAGGGGGTGTTAACTTAGATGGTTCATTAAGTGAAATTCAACCCTACGACTTTGTAGTGAGTGGGGACACGCGCACCTATGGTGACCTGCGGACAGCAGCAGGACTAGAAGAAATCGCCACCTACGCCTCTGGTATTGGCCCGTGGAAACGGATGATTATCTCTGTTCAAGGGGTGGATTCCAATGGTGACGGTCTAGCGGATGATGTCAATGGTGATGGTGTAGTCAATGATGCTGATAAAACGACTACCTCACCTACAAGTCTGGTGCAAGATGCCCATGCTGCGGGCTTGGTGGTACATCCTTATACCTTCCGTAACGAAGGGAGGTTTCTAGCGGCAAATTATAACGGTAATCCAGCCCAGGAATATATAGATTTCATCCAGTTAGGCATTGATGGTTACTTTACAGACTTTCCGGGTACGGGTAACCAAGTCCGCGACCAATTAACTGGAGCGTTGGTTATTTCTCCTGATAACCCCAGTCTGTTACCTCCTGAATTTGCTACTTTAGACGGTACTGCACCTTTGGTGATTGGTCACCGGGGAGCTAGTGGTTTACGTCCGGAACACACTCTAGAAGCATATAAACTGGCGATCGCTGATGGTGCTGATTTCATTGAACCTGATTTAGTACCAACTAAAGATGGCCATTTAATAGCCCGTCATGAAAACGCCTTAGCACTTCTTAATCAAGATGGTTCAGTGAATAGAACTGTCACCAGTACGGATGTTAACGACCGTCCTGAATTTGCTGACCGCCTGACTACTAAAACCATAGATGGTCGGACATATACGGGTTGGTTTAGTGAAGATTTCACCCTAGCAGAAATCAAAACCCTCAATTCCATCGAGCGGTTACCAGATTTACGGGGAACTAGTTTTGATAATGATGGGTTAAAGGTTCCTACCCTGGAAGAAATTATCGACTTGGTGAAGCAAGTAGAAGTAGAAACAGGTCGTAAAATTGGTATTTATCCGGAAACCAAGCATCCGACTTTCTTTGCCACCGAAGGTACTTTGTTAGATGGTGCAACACCCATCAATACCAGTTTAGGTCAGCTACTAATTAACACTTTAGTTGCCGAAAACTTTACAGATCCTTCACGGATATTTATTCAGTCTTTTGAGGTAGGTAATCTCAAGGAATTGAAAGAGTCGATTATGCCGGCGGCTGGCGTTGATATCCCATTGGTACAATTGCTCGGTGGTGCTAGTGGTCGGCCCTATGATTTCGTGGTCAGTGGTGACGCTCGCACCTACGGTGATTTGACTCGCCCTGAAGAATTAGCTGAGATTGCTACTTACGCCGCTGGTATTGGTCCTAACAAGCGCCTGATTGTCCCTAGTGTAGGTGGTCAACTCCAAGCACCCACTACCTTAGTACAAGATGCCCACGCAGTGGGGTTAGTTCTACACCCCTACACTTTCCGCGATGAAGATGTTTTTCTGGCTGCGGAGTACAATGGTGACCCCAAACTAGAATATCAACAGTTCCTCGATTTGGGCGTTGATGGTTTCTTTAGCGATTTCCCCGGAACTAATAGCTTAGTTGTACAACAATCCCTGGGTGAACCGGTGTTCTCCAATCTGGCTCGGTCTCGGGGATTTGAAGGTATGGCTATCAGCCCAGACAAGAAAACCATCTATCCGATGCTGGAGGGTACTGTTTTAGGTGACCCTGCTAATTCTCTGCGGATTTATAGATTTGATGCCCAATCCGAGGAATTTCAGGGTCTGGTAGGCTACTACCCCATGGCACAACCTAACCATGCGATCGGTGCTATAACGGTGGTGAATAACAATGAATTTCTGGTGATTGAACGGGACAACGGTCAAGGGACAACGGCCCAGTTTAAGAAGGTATTCAAGGTGGATTTCTCCCAAATTGATGCTAATGGTTTTGTGTCTAAGGAGGAAATCGTTGATTTACTCAATATCAGTGACCCCAATGATTTGAATGGAGATGCTGACACTACATTTACCTTCCCCTTCGTGACTATTGAGGCTGTGCTGGTGATTGATGAAAATACACTACTGCTGACTAACGATAATAATTATCCGTTTTCAGTGGGTAGACCACCGGCTATAGATAACAATGAAATCATTCTCTTACGTTTGGAAGAGCCGCTAAATTTGCCCAGTCCTGGGGTGGTTATGGGTACAGCCAATAATGATGACCTCATCCTGAACACTAATCAATCTGGAGTCACAGTCTTTACCGGCAATGGTGATGATACGGTGGAAGCTAGTTTGACATCAAATGTAACTGTTAATTCTGCTGGGGGTGATGATGTGATCTCCGTGGGCGGTAACAGCTATGCAAGTGGTGGTGAGGGAGATGACACCCTATATCTAGGGTCTCAGGGACCTGCTGGTGGTACTGTGCTTGATGGTAGTCAGGGTAATGACACTCTGATGGTGATTGAAGCGGCCACTGAGCCTAATATTCTCCTGGGAGCGGCTGACCATGACACCCTACAAGTAGTGGAAGGACGGGGACAGATGCTCTTTGGCGGTTCTGGTCGGGATGTGCTGCGTTCTAGCCCGGATGGTCAGAACCGTCTCTATGGTGGTTCTGGTAATGATGAGTTATATTCCACTGTGGGCGATCGCCTGTTTGGTGGTGATGGTAATGATAGCCTCTACGCAGGTGAAGGGGGTAATAACTTACTCTGGGGCGGTGAAGGCGCAGATAACTTCTGGCTGGTGGTTGCTGGTTCTTTACCCAGTGCAACCAATGTAGTCAAGGACTTTGAGGTGGGAGTAGACCGCATCGGTATGGGGGGCATTACTTCTAACCAAGTAAATCTCCTAGGTCGGATGGGAAATACCCTGATTCAAGTTGGCGGTGCCGATGTGGCACTAATAGAAGGTATCAGCCCAACTCAGCTTGACTTGAGCAATACTCAGCAATTCCTCTTCATCTAACAAACATCGGTTGTCATCCCCTCCCTATCTGTGGTGAATACTACGGAAGGGATGGGGATAAACCCGCCCACTGATTAAGTATGGCTATCAGCTTCTATGGGCAAACTATTGATCTTATGTGTTGGGGATTTGCCAAATCATGGGGATTCAGGTTATAACGACATGAGTATTCTTGCAAATTCTAATTAAATAAATACCGTATGAATACCATCACCAGCAGCATCCAGATCTCGTAAATATTTGGTCGATTTATCTATGCTTATTTACTTGTGTTCAATTCATAAAGTATGCTATATGTGCCTCATACATCATAATAGCCAAAGAATAGCTGTAATCAATCCGCTATAGTTCACCCTGAGTCCTTAGCTAAACACACCTAATATAGGCGTGACATCTGGGCTGCTGTGTCTACCTAAGTGGAACCAATGAGTACGTAGTCAAGATTTGTTCATTGTTCTTTTGAAGACTATTGTTTATAAAGTGATATGACAGCAGTGATACAATCGGAAAACCTGTGGCAACAAACTACCAGTGACCTCAGTAATTTTTCCACAGCAGAAATTTTGCAATTGCTCGAGGAATACCAATTGCTACCAGCTTTAATCAAAGAAATGGTGATTGACCAGGCCATAGCCGACATTGACTGTACGCCAGAAGAAGAGAAAAGTGCCGGGGAACAATTGGCCCTTCAATATCAACTGACTTCTGAGGAACTACGTCAGAGTTGGCTAGAACAAAATAATTTGAGTGATGAGAAATTTAGGGCTATAGCCATTCGCCAATTCAAACTGGAAAAATTTAAACAAATTACCTGGGGAGGGGATTTAGATGCTTATTTTTTCCAACGCAAATCTCAATTAGATCGGGTGATTTATTCCCTAATCCGGACTAATGATATTGGTGTGGCTCAGGAAATCTACTTCCGCATTCAAGCAGGAGAACAAACTTTTGGCGAGTTGGCACGAGAATATTCTCAAGGACCAGAAGCACAGACCAATGGCTTAGTGGGGCCTGTAGAGTTACAATCCATCCATCCTATGTTAGCCAAAATATTGGCTAGTACCCAACCACAACAGCTATTACCTCCTACTCAATTAGAGAACTGGATAGTCATTGTGCGCTTAGAAAAATTACTGCCATCTCAGTTAGACCCCACAGTACGACAAAGGCTGTTGAATGAACGTTTTCAAGCTTGGTTAAAGGCTAAAATTGCCGATCATAATCATTCAAACACTTAAAAACTACTTGCCATATTGGTAAGACATAGTTATAACTATTCAACTACCAGGAAATTATCAATCAACGTCACCAGCTATTATAAGAATGACTTATACTAAGAGTACCTTTCAAGAATTTATTGCTAGTCTGGAAGGCTTTGAGCAATTACCAACTGCAGTAATTGGTGGGCTATCGGAAAAACTACAAGTTTGGCGCCAACGTACGGGGCGGAAAATTATTAGCCAAGAGAAACTCCCCGAACAAGTGACAATTCTGTTTGAGGGACAAATACGCTTATTAGGATACGATCCGCAAACCCAAATCCCCACTACCCTGAAATTGCTGCAACCAGGGTCAATTCTGGGGGAAATCAGCTTGTTACGAGAAGTAGCCTGTGAAACAGCGATCGCATCTACTGAAGTCATCTGTTTAAGCGTGAGTGCGGCGGACTACTTACAGCTTCTTGGTGCTTACCCAGAATTTGCCAATGTCCGGTTAAACCAAAGTCATTTGGCAGAAGTTTTTGATGTTTTGAGTCCGCAGATCAAACAGCAAGCCAGTACGGTTTCTAACCTGCGAGAAATTACTGAGCAAGCCTTAGCAAATGTCCAAATAAATTACCTTAATCCTGGTAAAAATCGCCACCACCAACTGGATAGAGAAAAAATCTGGTTTGTCAGTGGCGGTGGGACAGTCACCAACTCTCCCCCTGGATCTCGCTTAGAAGTGAGTGAATCCATTGAAGTCAAAGGAAAAATTCCTGCACGGTTAATTGGGTTTTCGGCTGCGGATTTATCGTTTTTAGATACTCATGAAGTGAGAGTTGATAACCATGAGCATACTCAAGGAATCGTCACCGTTGACTTAGATATTCCCTACATATCTGGAGAAGTTAGCCAGTCTCAACCATCCCCACAACAGAAAAGTCAACAACAAAAACGTCAAAATTACCCATTTTTTCGAGGTAAGGGGGAATTAGATACAGTCCTTGCTTGCTTACAAATGCTCTCGAAACACCTAAAAATGCCCTTTCGCCGGGAGGTGCTTCGTCGCATCTTAAATGAGCAAATCAAACGCCAAGGTAGTATATCCTTTCCAGCTTGTGCTTATGTAGGAGAATTAGTCGGACTCAAGTCCCAGTTAGTAGACCTACCTGTTGCGGCAATTGAGCGTATTCCTACACCAGCGATCATTGAGTATGATGGCAGTTATGCTGTTTTATATGAAACAGGACCTAATAGTATTGTTGTAGGTGTTCCCTCCCAAGGAATTGTCCGCAGCAAAACCGCCGAATTTGTAGCCAAATTAAGCGTTGATGAAAACAACTTACCTCCCCAGGTGAGAGTTTTATTGGTAGCTACTACCAAAGAAACACCGCAAGAGCGCTTCGGTATCCAATGGTTTATTCCTTATCTTTCCAAGCATCGGCGAGTTCTCATAGAGGTTTTTATTGCTTCGTTTTTTGTCCAACTAGCCCAGCTAGCTAACCCCCTGGTCATTCAGTTAATTATCGATAAAGTTATAGTTCAAAATAGCATTGGTACCCTAAATGTTTTAGGGATTTTGCTCTTAGTGGTGGGTGTGTTTGAAGCCTTACTGACCACATTAAGAACTTATCTGTTTGTCGATACGACCAACCGCATTGATATGAGTTTGGGGTCGCAAATTATCGATCACTTGCTGCGGTTACCCCTGCGTTATTTTGAACGCCGACCTGTAGGTGAACTAGCCACCCGCATCAATGAATTAGAAAATATTCGTCAGTTTCTCACTGGTACTGCTTTAACGGTAGTATTAGATGCGGTATTTTCGATAATTTATATTATCGTGATGCTGTTTTATAGTTGGCAGCTCACCTTAGTAGGTTTGGGGACAGTTCCTATATTTGTGATCCTCACCTTAATTGCTTCCCCCACCATTAGCAAACAGTTACGTACCAAGGCTGAACGCAACGCCCACACTCAATCCTATTTAGTTGAGGTAATGTCGGGTATTCAAACGGTAAAAGCGCAAAATATTGAATTGCAATCGCGTTTTTCCTGGCAAGAACGTTATGCTCGGTATGTAGCCGCCGGGTTTAAAACCGTGATCACTTCCACCCTGGCTAATTCTACTAGTAGTTTTCTGAATAAACTTAGTAGCTTGCTAGTGTTGTGGATGGGTTCTTATTTAGTACTCCAAGGACAACTAACTTTAGGTGAGTTAATCGCCTTTAGGATTATATCAGGTTACGTAACTAGCCCCATATTACGTTTAGCGCAACTCTGGCAAAGCTTCCAAGAAACTGCTTTATCTCTAGAACGTTTAAGCGATATTGTCGATACACCAGAAGAAGCCGAAGCAGACCGCCAAAACATTCCCTTACCTGAAATATCAGGAAATGTGACCTTTGACAATGTTTCCTTCCGGTTTCAAACCAGCGGACCGCTACAACTTTCTAATGTCAGCCTTAATATTCCATCGGGTAAATTTATTGGTATTGTTGGGCAGAGTGGTTCTGGTAAAAGTACCATGATGAAGTTACTGCTGAGACTATATGAGGTGGAGTCTGGCAGAATCTTGGTTGATGGTTACGATATTTCTAAAGTGGAACTGTATTCTCTGCGGCGACAGGTGGGTGTAGTTCCCCAAGAAACACTCTTATTTGATGGTACGGTCTTGGAAAATATTTCCCTGACGAATCCTGATTCTACCACCGACGAAATCATTGAGGCTGCTCGCATTGCGGCGGCTCACGATTTTATTATGTCCTTACCCAACGGCTACAACACAAGGGTAGGGGAGCGCGGTGCTGGACTTTCGGGGGGACAACGACAAAGAATTGCGATCGCTCGTTCTATTTTACAACGACCAAAACTATTAGTTTTAGACGAAGCCACCAGCGCTCTGGACTATCCCACAGAGCGACAAGTTTGTCTAAATTTAGCTCGAGCATACAAAGATAATACGGTATTCTTTATCACCCACCGTCTCAATACTGTCAGCCATGCAGATATGATTGTCGTCATGGATAATGGCAGGGTTATAGAACAGGGAAGCCATCAAGAATTAATGGCTGCTAAAGGTAATTATTTTCATCTTTACCAACAACAAGAAGTTAATTCTTAAATGCCTTCAAAACTTGACCCCCAATAAAATAACACAAATAACATCATCATGATTCAACTTAATGGCAATGGTAACGGTAAGAAAAAAACCGGATTAAATCCCGACTCAGAGGTACTTACATCTCCGGTAAAAGTTCCTAGTCGGCCTGTAGCAAATCCTAACTATGTTAATTTTGATCAAGCAGTTTTGTTGCGCCAGTCGCCAATTTTGTCACGCACAATTATGCTGTCTTTGATATTGTTGGCTTGTTTTGGAATTACTTGGGCTTATTTCGCCAAGATTGAGCAAGTAGTCCCTGCTACAGGTCAACTCAAGCCGGAGGGGAGTATCAAAGAAGTGCAAGCCCCTGTGAATGGGGTGGTAAAATCGGTTCATGTCAAAGATGGGGAAAAAGTCAACCCTGGAGACTTGCTGCTAACTTTTGAAACTGTGGCTACTGTTGCTGAATTAGATTCATTAAATAACGTTCGCCAAGCCTTAATTGAGGAAAACGAAATTTATCGTCGCTTAATGGCAAATAGTTATACAACAGCATCAGAATTGGAGTTTATCCGGGCTAAGTTACCAGCAAATGCCGAATTTCTGTTAAAAAGTAGGACAGCCTTAGTTAATGAAAATGAGTTGTTACGTGCTGAATTGAGTAACTTGAATACAGTCGCAGGTTTAGGAGTTGATGAACAGCAACGTTTACAATTTGCTCAAAAGGAATTTGATTCTCGCTCGGCCGCAGCACAGTTAGAAGTAGAGAAAACGAGAAAAGAAATGGCTCAAATACGAGTGAGAAAGAGTGATACTGAATCTAGCTTGGCTATCCAGCAACAGATTTTAGATAAAATTAAAATATTAGCAGAAGAAGGTGGTATCTCTCAGCTACAGTATCTCAATCAGCAACAACAGGTACAACGCCTCACCGCTGAAATAGACCAATTAGAGCAGGAGTTACAACGTCTACAGTTTACCATTGAGCAAGGACAGGAACAACTCAAAAATACTGTAGCTGCATCCGGTAAAAGTGTTTTAGAAAAAATAGCTGATAATAAAAAACGTATTGCCGAAATCGATAGCCAATTCATGAGAATTTTGCTAAGTAATGAACAAAGATTGGCAGATGTAAATAGTAGACTTTCTCAAGTTCAGTTAAATTTTGAATATCAAGAACTTCGCGCTCCTGTGGGGGGAACAATTTTTGACTTACAAGCAAAAACCCCTGGTTTTGTAGCAAATGCTAGTCAAACCTTGCTGCAAATTGTGCCTGATGATAACTTTCTGGCTGAGGTATTTATCACCAATAGAGATATTGGTTTCGTCCGGGAAGGAATGAAGACTGATGTGAGAATTGAGTCATTTCCTTTCAGTCAGTTTGGGGACATTAAAGGACAAGTTATTAGTATAGGCTCTGATGCATTACCACCAGACGAAATATATCAATTTTATAGATTCCCCGCTACAATTAGTTTAGATAAACAATATTTAGATGCTCATGGTAGAAAGATATCCTTGCAGTCGGGTATGTCAATCTCCGCTAATATTAGAGTCCGTGAAGACCGTACAGTCATGAATCTATTTACTGAAATGTTTAATAAACAATTTGATAGTTTGAAAGAGGTACGTTAATTTTTTCAGTAGGGTGGGTTAGAGGATGTTTGTCAAGTCATGATTAGTGTATCGAATATTATTTGACCCCTCCCTAACCCTCCCCTTGTAAGGGGAGGGGACTGGATTTGATTGTTTTGTGTGTGTTGGGTGTGTTGGGTGTGTTCCCCAATCCTTCCCAATCCTTCCTGTTTTCTGTTCCCTGTTCCCTGTTCCCTGTTCCCTAAGATAAAAGTTACTTGTGGAAAACTTATCAAACATCCTCTTAGGGAAAGTTGAGATTTATGGGACTTCAATGGGAATCAAACCGTTTTCTGGCAAATAGTCGCGGAAACATCCTTCATCAGCCAGTAGTAAAATCAGACGCACGGGATAATCTGGGGAAATTTGCAAATCAGCCCACGGTACGGCAATTTCTAAGCAATTCTTGAAAGCGACTTGGGCGCGGCTAAAACGGGGATACCATTGATGGTGTTCTCCAGCTTCGTGAAACTGAATTGATTCGGTGAGTAAGTTAATTTCTAGATGGTGGTGGTACAGGTAGTTAAGGGGGGGGATATCTGGGATATCTGCCATGATGATGGGGCTATTGTGCATTGTTCTATGGGGATAGAACCACAACAAATTCAACTCTTGAGGTAAATCTCGTCCGGGGATAACGCCATTTTTAAAGTCCACCCGCACATAGAAATTTAGGTGATCTACGCCATACCAGAGTCTCTGAATGACGCTGCTATTGTGCATGGTTCCCCGCGCTCCGCCGATTTCTATGCGTCCGGCTTTGTCCCAGTCCTGTTCATCACCTTTACCATCAATGACCGGATGAATAAACCCTTGTGGCTTATGGTCGGTTCGGGCTGCGTGAATCTCTAGAGGTTTCTGGAGATAAGAGGGTGCTGGTTCATTTAAGGCTTTGTAAATGCCTAATAGGTGTTCCCGAAATAATTGGTCGAAGATGGCATCTTGATTTGAAGAATGTCCTTCACCAAACCACCAGAACCAATCGGAACCCTCGGCGGCGTATAAGGCTTCCCATGCTTCTGGGTTGTTTTCTTCGGTGGCTTCGGGATGTTGGGCGAGGGTTTCTCTGGCGTGGGTTAGGTAGTCCCAGGCACGATTTTTTACAGGGTCACCAATCCAGGTAGTAAAGCTACCATCTACCCAAGAGCCACTATGTAGCTGTTCGGCGGGAATAGTGGTAGTGGCGGGAAATTGTTCGAGAAATTCTGAGACGGTGACGAGTTTAAGATGGGGTTCGTTGCTGAGGGTTTGATACAATGCTTCTAGGAAGGGTTTACCGTCTTGGGGATAAAATTCCCAGCAGTTTTCTCCGTCTAAGGCAATGGTAACTAGCCAAGGTTCTTCGCTGTGGCTTTCTCTTTGCATTTTCGCGATCGCTTGCAGGTGTCCCACTAGGTCGGCTACGGCCTGTTTGGGGGGGATGGAACTGTAGGTAAAGCCAATTAAATCTGATAGTCTGTGGTCACGAAACACAATTGCTACATCACCGGCGGGAGTTGCCAAGCGATAGGGTCTGTATAATAGTTCTGGCTCCTGGACGTTTCCGGCTGCGTCCCGGTGAAAAAAGTGTTTCAGCGACCACCCTAAAACTGCTTCATCTGAGCAAATCCACTTAAAGCCTTGTTTAATAATATATGGCAAAATTTCCGGGCTGACTGATTGTTCTGAAGGCCATAAACCCCGTGGTTCTTGCCCAAAACGGTCTGTGTATAGGTCCCAAGCCTTTTGTAAGTGGCGCTTAATGTCGTGGGGCCAGTTAAACCGCTGGTGAGGTAGTCTCATTTCGGGTACTGCTACTCGCCCTGATTTGGTATCAGCTAGTAAGGGTAAAATGGGGTGAGTGTAGGGGGTGGTGGTGACTTCTAGCTGTCCGGATGCTTGCATTTTCCGGTGTTGGGGGATAATCCGGCTGAGAATTTCCCTCTGTTTGGTATATATGCGCTGGCGATCGCTTAAAGTAAAATTACGTCCTTGTTTTAACCAAGCGGCAATTTCCGGGTCATCCCAAAACAGGGGATCAATCCACGCCAGATTATGCCAAGCCAGCAAATCGCCGTAATCTGCTAACTGCCAATTAGCTAAACACCAATCTTGCCCTTTTTCCTGTCTTTGGTAATACAACTCGGCATAACGGGGATGGGGGTCAATCAAGGTATGATGGTTAGCATCAAAAAAGTGTTGGATAATAAATTCTCGTTGTTCGTCAGTTATCTGTGCATCTGGGGTTAAACTCGCCGTGAGATAGGGGTCAAAAGCAGTGCCAGCAATGTAATCTTCCAGTTGTAAAATTAATGACGGGACTAAATTTACTGTCTGGTGTAACTTCGGATATTTTTCCAGAATTAATATTAAATCTAAATAATCTTTAGTGCCATGCAATCGCACCCAAGGTAAGCGATAATGCTGACTGGTAGAAAGGGAAACGCCGCTGTTAGGGGACTTGTACAGCGGCTGGTGTTGATGCCAAATAAAAGCGATGTGTAATGGATGAGACATAGTGAATTATGGTATATACAGAATGGGGTCTGGGTAATGGGGACAAGGTAATACCCATCCCCATCACCCCAGACACTAAACTACTTGCTCAATTTCTGCAATTTCCGGAATCATTTCCTTAAGGCGACGTTCAATACCCATTCTCAAGGTCATGGCGGAACTGGGACAAGAACCACAAGCACCTTGTAATCTCAGTTTCACAATTGGCCCTTCCAGTTCTACCAGTTCCACGTTACCCCCATCAGACATGAGGTAAGGGCGCATTTCATCTAAAACTGTTTCGACGTTTTCAATTGTCAGTTCCATTTGATACCTCTGTTGTTAGGAAAATTGTGATCTTCAAACTTCAACCACTTAATTTTAGATATAATTTACCTTAGATTAGAGATTTGACGGAGCTACCTAATCAAGCTTTATGATCGTCTCTTGGTATATTACCAAAGTGTGAAACTTAACGGCAAAATCTTCTCACCCACAGCAAAACCAGTCCCGGATCTATATCTCTACCCTAGGGTAGATGACAAACTTACAGTTATGCGCCTTAGAATGGATTTTAGATCAATATAAAGAGAAGAAACCCAAAGACCCGACCATTGCGGAAAAGTTCAACACTTACCGGTTTGCAGACTACAAAGAACAGGTCATAGATTTGTTGATGCGGGTGTGTAGGGTGAGTGTGGAAACTATGAATATTGTTAATCAGATGTCTGATAACTAGGGAGACAGGCGATCGCCACCCAGAGTAACCGGGGGTTAGAAACCCCCGTCTAATAGCTAAAGTCAGATAAATCTGACTAGAAAATCATGTATGTGATCATAGTCTAGACCGCCAATAAACCTTTGCGTACCTTTGCGCCAACCTTTGCGCCCTTTGCGTTTAACAACA
>NZ_JANQDG010000109.1:0-44584 GCF_029891665.1 Anabaenopsis sp. FSS-46
TTCATTTTTAGATGGTGATGTGCTACCTACATTTCGTGCAAAACCGGAAGGGTGGCAATCATCAGGAAAACGTGTGAATCGTGGATTATTCAGAACAGCAGAAAATGTTCTCTTAAATGCTGATGCTAATGGAGCAGCTAACATTTTAGCTAAAGTAGCGATCAAACTAGGTTTAGACCTAAGTGGAGTCAGTAGGGTGTCTTTGATAGCACCATTGAAAGTTCGTTTATGGGCTATTCAAGAATCCCCCGGCTTCTAGCCGTGGGGAGTATCAAAACTTTACACAAGTTTACAATTCTTGGTTACCCTGGTGAGCTGCGGGTGGGATATCTGTGCTTTCAATATATTGGCTATCCAACAAAAAATTGCCCTTAGTAAAGTGTATAACCCAATATCCTCCGGGTTTTCGGTCAATTAATGTACCTTCTTCCCCTAAAGAAATCACATCAGGGGGGCGCAGCGTGGGCATGGGATCTGCGGTTTTGACGTAGGGCGGTAGTGCTACAACTCTGACCTTACTACCAATGGCGAATTCTGGAGTCATGTTTATCAAGCTAGGAGTCTTGACTAACTCATAACTCATAACTCCTAACTTTTACTAGGTATTGAGTTAATTTTTTATTCTCTATTTAGGAAATTGCCTTGCTGACGGCGCGATCGCATATTTTGGCGCATTTCCTGCATTTGTTGCCGTTGCTCTGGGATCAGAAGTGCTAACATCTGTTGTTGAGAAGATTCCCGGATTTGGCGCATTTGGGTTTTCTGTTGTTCAGTATGAATCGCCCTATTACAATTAATAATCATCCTTTTCGGTTTTTGCTGTATTTGGAGTGGGTATTACTGGCGATCGCAGTTGTCCGCCAGTCTGTTTAACCGCTTAAGCTTAAGCGATCGCACTCAAGCGGCTATTGTCGCTAACAGATTTTTAGCTTATTTAGAGCCTTGTTAAAAACATTAACAATTCTCAAAAGATATTTTGCTCAATTAAATAATGCCAAACATTCATGCTTTAAAATCCCGCCTGTGATTTTAATATTTCTGAATGATTGAGTAATTACCTGTTCACAAGATATAAGAATTTGTGATTGATTCACCGAGACTAAATCTTGAATGGAAGCACCATAGACAATTTCAGATATCCCCGCCCACACACAGGCCGTAGCACACATAGGACAAGGTTCACCAGTGGTATATATTGTATAACCTGCTAAGGAAGGGCTTTTAAGTTTAGCTGTTAAGCGGCGAATCACGTTAATTTCTGCATGGGCTGATGGGTCGCTATCTCGATTGACGGTATTATGAGCGACAGCGACAACTTCTTTGTTTTTAACAATTACAGCACCATAAGGAGCATCTCCTTTTTGAGCTTCTTGGAGTGCTAGGCGCATAAAATCTTCTGGTTGCATCGGAATTAGTCATTTATTAATGATAAATTCTCATCATATCCTATAACTTTTATTTGTCTTTTGTCAAAGATGTTGAATATGTTAGTAAGCAGAAAACAAACAGAATTTTACTTGAAAGACCTAGAAACACCAATAGGTAAAGCGATTAATTTAACACTTATGGTTTTGGTGGTACTCTCATCAGGTATGTTTGTCGCTGAGACTTATAATATTCCTGAGGATATTCTCATAGATTTAAATGTTATTGACATTGTAATCCTGATATTTTTTGCTGGAGAATATGCAGTGCGACTGTGGAGTGCTGAAAATAAATTTAACTATATTTTTAGTTTTTACGCAACTATTGACTTAATAGCAATTTTAACATTTTTTATAGGGGGAGTTGATTTGAGGTTTATTCGCCTCTTGCGCTGTTTTAGAATTTTAAGGTTAATTAAATTAATAGATAGACCATTTTTATTTGGTACTATCACTACGGAAGATGGGGAAATATTAGCCAGAATTTTATTTACTTTATTTGCCATTATATTTATTTACTCTGGCTTAATTTATCAGGTAGAACATCCAGTCAACCCTGATGTTTTTGGCACATTTTTGGATGCGTTTTATTTTTCGGTGGTGACGATGACAACAGTGGGATTTGGGGATTTGACCCCGATTTCAGAATTAGGTCGCTTGCTGACAGTATTAATGATTTTGACAGGTATTTCTTTAATTCCTTGGCAAGTAGGGGACTTAATTAAGCGATTGGTGAAAAGTGCTAATCAGCTAGAAATAGTTTGTTCTGGTTGCGGTTTAGCATTCCATGATGTAGATGCTAAGTTTTGTAAACGGTGTGGGACTGAGTTACTCAAGGGTGAGTTGACAATCTGGGAATTGAACTGATAACAGGGGAAATTGCCCCTATAATGTTCGGTTATACTACTGTTGCGAGTACACAAAAGAATATAACCTCATAGGTAGTAGTCAAATGTCTAATTTAAACGCTGCCGTCGCTCTTCAATTAAGGGGTGAATACCTGTGTATCAATGGATCTTGCCAAGCCTGAGTGAAATTGTAGCTGCCAGTCAGGCAACTGTGGCTGAATGCTCACCAACCAAAGCAGAGCGACAGTGGCGGGTGAGTGTGGCTGCAACAGAACAACTACTGATCAACAGTTTAGCAACTGCTTCACTTGATGGGACTAAAGGCTTAGTATTAGCAGCACCAGCACCTTTATTTACTCAGCCAAAATTAAATCAGAGCTTGCAAACTGTCACATTTACAGCCCAGCCATTTAACCCCTTGGCATTGATGCCATTTCAGATGTCCAGTGTGATCGCTACAGCAGATCAAGAAATGGCTCCCCAGAAAACAGTACTACCTTTACTACCAGCAGATCCACTGGTAAGAGAGAGATTTTGCTTAGTTTTTACAGAAAAATTGAGATTAGTGTTGGTTTTGGCAGAAGATCACAGAGGTAATAAAACATTTTCATTTTCCTTTGAGCCGGAAGTAGTAGAGCAAGCTTGGCGATCGCTGAGTACCAGGGTAATGCTGACTAATCCAGAATTTAGCGCCGAACTGGAGACATTAGTTCAAAACTATGCTGCAATCACACCAGATTACCGCCTGATCATGGAGTTTAGCAGATTGTTACTGGAGGAATTAACAGCAGTCCCGGCCAATAAAGAAGTATTAGAAGACACTACAGATGCTGAAAAGGAAAGGGTAGCCCCCAAGCCATCCCCAGTACCCGATGTAGAATTACTCCAAGCTTTTGCTCACGAAGTGCGGACACCTTTAACGACAATTCGCACCCTGACTCGCTTACTACTCAAACGGCAAGATTTACCAGCTAAAGTCACTAATCGCTTAGAAATTATTGACCACGAGTGTACCGAGCAAATTGACCGCATGGAGCTACTGTTTAAAGCCGCAGAATTAGAAACTTCTCCGGCGGTGAAATCTCCCAGTAGTCAACTCACACCCATGTCCTTAGATCAGGTACTGCGGCAGAGTGTCCCTCGTTGGCAACAAGCGGCACATCGGCGAAATTTGACTTTAGATGTAGTTTTACCGCAGCAATTACCAACAGTGGTGAGTAATCCCAATATGCTCGATCAGGTACTCACCGGATTAATGGAGAATTTCACCCGCAGTTTACCCCCCGGAAGTCATATTCAAGTGCAGGTGATTCCAGCCGGAGACCAACTGAAGTTACAATTATCACCCCACTTACATTGCCAAGGTACAAGCGTCGCCACGGGTAATGTTACACCACCAATTCGCAAAGCCTTGGGGCAATTACTGATGTTTCAACCCGAAACCGGTACGATTACTTTAAATATTGCTGCCACAAAGCATCTATTTCAGGCTATTGGCGGTAAACTAATTGTCCGCCAACGCCAACACTACGGAGAAGTTTTAACTATTTTCTTACCTTTGGAAGTCAGCAGTAAGAAGAAGCTAGGTGTTTGATTTTGAGATCAACGGGTCTTGAGTCTTTCCTGTAAAGCTTCCCGTGCGTGTTCTCGGTCGTCAAAGTGGATTTTTTCAGTGCCGAGAATTTGGTAGTCTTCGTGACCTTTACCAGCTAATAAGACTCCATCGCCGGGTTGGGCTTGTAAAATGGCAGTGCGAATAGCTGTAGCGCGATCGCATATTACTATTGGTTGAGCAGTATCAGGAATTCCTGCTAAAACATCTTGTAAAATCCGTTCCGGGTCTTCTGTCCGGGGATTATCTGAGGTGACAACGGCTATATCTGCTAATTCGGCGGCAATTTTACCCATTTTAGGGCGCTTAGTGCGATCGCGATCGCCTCCACAGCCAAACACGCAGATCATCTTCCCGGGAATAAACGGCCGTGCAGCTTTGAGCAAATTTTCCAAACTATCAGGGGTGTGGGCATAATCCACAATTACGGTGATTTCTTCCTCAGGACTAAGTACACGTTCCATGCGTCCGGGAACCCCAGGAAACTGCGGTATAGCCGCAGCCAGCAAGTGTAAATCTAGTCCTAAATGTAAAACCGCACCCACAGCTGCCAAAAGATTCTCTAAATTATACTGCCCCACCAAAGGAGAACGAAAAGCCACATTACCCCTTGGGGTATGTAACATACCGCTGACACCATTAGGTTCGTACATTAAATTACTCATGTACAAATCGGCGCTGTGATTATTAACACTGTAACTCCACACCCGTCCTGATATACTTAGAGACGCAATTAAACGCTGACCGTAGGCATCATCAGCATTAATTATTGCGCGTCCCTTGAGATATTCGGGAGTAAATAATAAAGCCTTGGCAGCAAAATAATCCTCCATATCCCCGTGATAGTCCAAATGGTCTTGAGTCAGATTAGTAAACACCCCCACCTCAAACTCACACCCTAAAACTCGACCTTGGGCTAAAGCATGGGAACTAACTTCCATGCTACCAAACTCACAACCCGCATTCACAGCCGCTGCTAGCTGTTCTTGTAATTCCACTGCAAAGGGTGTGGTGTGCAGGGCAGTTTGTTCAAAACCAGGCCAACGAGTGTAAAGAGTTCCCATCAAAGCCACAGATAGATCAGCTTGACTGAGGAAAAATTCCACTAAATGACTAGTAGTAGTTTTACCATTAGTACCAGTCACACCCACCAGCTGGAGTTTTTTGCCTGGATGACCGTAAAAAGCCGCCGCTAATTGGGCGCAGGCTTTAGTCATATCCGCAGCACTGACAACCACAGCCCCATCTGTGGGAGGATTGTTTTGTAATGCTTGGGGTGAAACAATGGCCGCTACAGCACCGGAGGCGATCGCGCTAGGCCAAAAATCCCCACCATCTACCCGGGTTCCCGGCATTCCAATGAATAAATCACCCATACTACAAGCATGAGAATTAGTCTTTAAACCCGTAACTTCTACATCAGGGACAAAAGAGTAATTAACACCATCCACAACCGCCAGCAATTCACGCAATTTCATTTTAGTGCACCTCGTCACACAAATCTCTTGCGCTTATTCTGCATTATTTTTTTCTAAATGGATAAATACTTACCCAACATTTGGGCTAACTGCTGCACACTAGCACGGGGAGAAGGACGTGGTAAACGCTCCTCAATTACCCCTCCCTCGGTTTCTTCTGCCCCTGTGTGGTTACATAAACAAAGAACCGGTATTTCATACTGATAAGCCAAGAACCAGTCTTCACGAGTGGTAATATCCCGAATTTCTAACTCACAATTGAGGTTTTCGAGTTGTTCTAACTTTTCTTGTAAACCCTCACACAAATGACATCCGGGCTTGCTATATAAAATCAATCGCATTTTCTGAAAACATTGATAGGGTAGTTAAACTCTATCTTAACCGAGCGGATTCAGATTACTCTGGCTAGCAGATACACCCTCAAACCTGACGCTCTTTGTTTGAGCGATAATATAAGGCAATTGGTGATCTAATTTCATCTATCTTTCGGCTAAACTTCAGCATTGGGGGTAATTGGGAATGGGGAATGGGGAAAAAAGTAAAACCCCAAGACTGGGAATACCTGGGGTTTTCAACCTGACCACACTTATAGTTTTAATATAAAATTCCCGGCAATTCTCCAGGTTAATTGACATAAATATCTCAGTTTTGTCGTGAAATGTTTGCTGGTCAACGGGATGTTTATGGTAGTAGTAAATACCAATTCATCTTTGTGATATAATTACAATTATCGCCAGATAATTACCGGAAATTTTCAAAGAGATACTAGAGTTGTCACATAAATTCTAAGTTTGGCTCTATTGTCATCTGGAGAATGAATAAATAAAAAGATATAATTTCGCTATTTATGTCTACAATTCCAGTTTTAAGTACTTGATTTATTTGGGAAAATCCAGAAGAATAAAAGCATCATGATCCAACATGATTGTAGCCAATAAAAGTGACAGAAAGCCTACTTAATG
Organism: Anabaenopsis sp. FSS-46; assembly: GCF_029891665.1. Classification (NCBI taxonomy): domain Bacteria; kingdom Bacillati; phylum Cyanobacteriota; class Cyanophyceae; order Nostocales; family Nodulariaceae; genus Anabaenopsis; species Anabaenopsis sp. FSS-46. Next base: position 6,325 of record NZ_JANQDG010000109.1, read on the forward strand.
CCCGCGCCTGTGGGCATTTTTCATTAGTAACAGTGGGGTTTCTGATTTCCGTCCCCTTGGGGGAATGTGGTGATTATTACGCAAATAATACTTTTATGAGATTAATTTATACAAAGTTTAAAATATTGGAATAGTCCTCTTCCATAGGTGTGTAATAATGAACTGATTTCAAGAGAGGATATTTTGTTTATGGGTTTATTTGTGGCGAAAAAACTGGTAATGTACCGCGTTGAGATTCCGAAAACATCGATGATGCTGATGTAGTTTTACCCAGACTGCAAAAAAGGAAAAAGGCTGATGACTCAGGACGGGGGTCGATTACAGTTAAGTGAACCAGTGATTAAGCAAGGTAAGAAATACCAATTTTTATTAATTTCTTCAACCAAAAGCGATCGCCTGATTCAACCAGGAGATTTAATAAATTTAGAGTTACCATCTGGTATTGATACTACTGCTGGTGTGGTAATTTCTGGACGCGCCCCCATTTGGTTGTATGCTTACCTAACTGACAAACTACAGTTTACGGCTTGGGTAGCTTGTTATGAACCGCCTTTAGGTGCGGTGGTGGTAGCAACTAACTCTGATGTGGTTGACATTGGGGAAGTAATTGATATACATCCCCCTCATTGTTACCACCAGCAATTATGTCCAGCGTTAATGATTGTCGGACCACCAAATAGTGGTAAAAGTGTGTTTTCTCATGCTTTGTTTACAGCTTTGTCTTGTGAAACTCCTGATATATATCTGCAACGCGCCCATTGGGATGGTGAGGGTAATTACCTGTTAGATTTGGGTACGGAGGCTGTTAATAGGGGCGATCGCGGTTCTTTCACAGATGAGTTTTTCCCCTACCATTCTCAGGTTATCCTTCAGTTACGACGGGAGAAGTCTTTGGTAATTGTGGATGTGGGGGGGGTGGAACAACCGCAAAAGTTACCGATTTTAGAGGCTTGTAGCCATTATCTGATTATCAGTTGCCATAGTCAAGCTATTGATGCTTGGCATGAATTTTGTGGCGAGCGTGGTAATTTAAAACCCATCGGTGTGATTAATAGTGTGCTGACTCCCATGGAAATCATTCATCAGCAGAAACCCTATTTAGAAATGACTGCTGGGCCGTGGATACCGGGAGAACCTGCTGCTGTTCCCCAAGCTTTTTTAAAACGGTTGAGAAGATTAATACTTTTAAATAAATAAATTCACCTTAATCTAACCTAGGGGAGTGTCAAATGCAAGATACTGGTTTTATGACAATATATTCACGCTTTAGGTGGTAGTAAGTCGGCAGGTTTGGGTTGGTTCAGTTGGAAAGAATTACCAAAATTAGCACCAGATGATCAAGCATGGGAGATGTTGTTACCCAAGGTGAAATATGCAGCGAATTAAATTAAAGATTACAGCTTTATCGCCCTTAGCGGTTGAAAACGCCCAAGAATGGGAACTGGGACTGTTGATGATTGGGTTACACCAATTTGAGACAGAACAGATACCTTTAGGCGGTGGGCGATCGCGTGGCTTGGGTGTTGTTAAACTAGATATAGATAAAATGCACTGGTTTGACTATCCCGACAATCAACCACACTTATTACTAGATTATCTCAAGAAATTGGTAATGGGAGACGAAAGCGCCTACGAAGACGCAGGGGAATTTAAAGATTATTGGGTAGAAAAATTAATTGAATACCTGACAAACAAATTACCTAACAATAATGCTGAATTTCAGAGGTAAATATGGCTTTTAGTAATTACAAAAGCATTGGTGAAGTTTTGAAAGCGTTTCAAGTCACTTATACCGAAGCTAATTTTATCAGTGCTGTTGAATTTAAAGTATCTGATTATTTCCGGGAAGATTTAGAAATAATCATGGGGGATGGGGTTGTAAATAACTCAGAATTTGCAATTTGCGAAAATCTGATTTATCCCCTACTCAAAGAAGTTTGGAAAACATACCGGAATCACTTCATTTTATGGAGTCATCAATCATTCAACTATGATGAAAATTTATCCGGTTTTCCTGAGTATATTTTGGCTAAACGTTCCCCATTAGGAAAAGTAGTTTTTGATAAACCATATTTCATTTTAGTAGAAGCCAAGCAAGATAACTTTGAAGCTGGTTGGGCGCAATGTCTAGCAGAAATGATTGCGGCTCAAAAACTAAATGCAGAAGATACCATTATTCTTTACGGGATAGTTTCTAATGGTCTTACATGGCAATTTGCGAAATTAGACAATGACAAATTTACCAGAAATATTACTCCCTACACTATTTATGAATTAGATCAATTATTTGCTGCTGTTAATTTTATTTTCCAACAGTGTCAAATACAGCTAAATAATTTAGTACCAGCCTAAAAACCAATATTTTCTTTACCAATTTTAGTCATGCACAAAAGATTTGTTAACCACTGTACCATTGATTTAATCATCATACCCAATGGATTAATTTTAATTGCATTGTCAATGAAACCAATGCCAGTGTAAAGTTTTTCACCTATCTGAAGAAAGCTGGGTTACTTCAGGAAGGACAAACAGTGAATAAAATCTCTCAAAGTAGGTTGGGTTGAACCTAGTAAAACCCAACAGAACTACTTAAAATCTTGCCATGTCTCCATTCCCTTCCTGAGACAAATAATTAACTACCCGTGAAAATTCCTCAGTGAGAAAATCTGAGCCGGTGGTGATGTAAATCTGTAATAACTCTTGGTAAAACCAGAGAGTACCCTCTTTACCAAATTGGAACTCCTGCCAAATCCTACTACCATATTGGCGAGAATCTGCAAGTAATGATCTGGCATTATGTAACTTATCTGCTAAAGATACCAGGCGCACAGAGGGTGAAGCATGACGCAACTTTTGTAAATATTGCTGCTTACGTTGCTTCCAAGGGGGTTTGGGTGGTGTGTCCCACTCTGTACAACCATCAATAATGGTGACAACGGCTTCACCAAATAGCTGATATATTTCTTCACGAGTAGCTTTTCCTCCCTGGTCTTCAATACTATCATGTAGTAAAGCTGCGATCGCCTCTTCTTCTGTTCCCCCAGCTTCCAATACTAAGGCCGCCACACTCAATAAATGAGCAACATAAGGGGTACCGTTAATTTTACGGGTTTGTTTAGCGTGCAGAGATGTGGCGTAAACTAATGCTGACTCAAATTTTACCGTTAATTTTGGGGTGTTGATCATTTTCTTGACCCAGATAGAGCAAATATTCAGCGGCGACATCAGCCCCGATACTTTGGCGTAAATCTAGAGGCATAATAACTTCAGCTTTTGGTCGCCAGGCGCGTATACGCATACTGACGTTGTAATCTAGATGGCGATATTGCACACGGTAGTAAGCATCTTGTGAGGAGCGCTGATTGAGAACTTGCAGTAATGCTTGTTGTTCCAGCACTGATCTATGTTGTTGAATTAAATATTTTGCTTCCTGATAGGTAACGGCCTCAAAGGTCCGATGGCGAACAGTATCCTGAATGTAGCGGTCATGGTGGTCTCGGTCAAATCGCAACAGCATCAGTCGGGAGGGTAAATAAAAATCAAATCCCCAAGCTTGAGACATTTCCCGTTCAATTTCATCGGGACTGGGTAAATTACCGTTGTAGTAGCGTTGTTGTAAAACCTGGGGAATAGATGGATTTGCCCAGTCTATGGGTGTAATATGGTGAATCCGGTCTAGTCGATAGTTATACCAATCAGTTTTGCGGTCAGGACTTTCGCCCAGGGCGCAAAGGTAAACTGCTCGTTGGACATAATAGATACATACTGGGTAAACTATAGATTGCACAGTGTGTTTAAGTCTGGCGCTGTTGTAAGTTAATTCTAGAGGTGTTACTGGCTCTTGTTCCCAGATTTCCCGTAATTGATGTTGCCAATCATCAACTAAGTCTATAGTCTTACGGGGGATTACATAGTCAAGTTGAAAGCAAAATCGCTGCACACCACAGATCATCTGGGCATGATTTTGAGCGATCGCGGCTAAATCTTCTTGATTGAGAAAGTTCAATTCGTCGCTAGTCCCAGATGTGGTGATCATGGGACGAGAGGGGAATTTTTTGACCCGATGATATTTCTGTTGTCGATATTCTAACCATCCTATTTCGGCGAGAATTTCTAGGTCTGCTTGTAAGGAACGACGTGTAACGCCAAATAGTCTTTGTTGTAATATTTCATTTAATTTAGGTTCAGAAATACCAGTGTGAGTTAACAGGGACTTTTGCCATTGTGATTTGACAATTCCCGCTTGTAATAACCATGTAGCAGTGGTTTTACTACAAGGACAATTTACATCATGTAACTGAGGAATTGCTTCCCCTTTGGGGTGGGTGGAAGTAAAAAAAACATCCCGCCACTGAGCAAAGGTAAAGGAATTACTCAGCGCTAAGGGGTCTTGTCCATACAAATAACGTAACCACACCCATAAACGAATTGCTCTGGGGAGGTTTTGCTTGAGAGAACCGCGTGCTAACCATTGCAGCAGTTCTATTTGGGGAGTGTCTACAAAAGTTGGCTTAAACACTGATTGAGTAGATTCATTGCTAAGACCAGCATACAACATATTGGAATTGGCTGCTTCCACTGGGATGTATGATATACCTATTGACCCAACAGTATGCACAGATGACTAGTTATAGAATTGCTTTGAAAGAGAACATTTTGCGGGTGAGTTTTGGGGAAACTGCTCAAAATGACCAAATTATTCAGGATGCGGCGGCGCGACTGCAGGAAATGCAAGATTCAGAGGAACTAGGAGGAGGTCCACTGTTGAGGATTAATGGACCTATTTCTGTACCGGTGGCGTTTGTTTTAGCTCATAAACTGGCTCATCTTTATGGTGCGATCGCTTGTTTTGACCCCAAGTTAGGTAAATATGTGGTTTGTATTACACATAATCCTGAGTATAAATTGGGCGATTTGATTAAGTGAGAGATTAAAGTTATGACTAGCTATCACATTAGTCTGGATGAGGATGTGTTAAAGGTGAGGTTTGGTAAACCTGCTCACGGTGACCAAATTGTTAGGGATGCGGGAGCGCGTTTAGATCAAATGCTTGCATCGGGGGAAATTACGGGGGGAAAATTACTTAAGATTGATGGACCTGCTTCTGTGGCGGTAAGTTATCTCATCTCTCATAAGATATCTCAATTGTATGGTGCGATCGCCATTTTTGACCCCAAAATTGGTAAGCCAGGATATAAAACTTACATTGTTGTTGCTACCCATACTCCAGCTTATCGGTTGGGTGAAGTGATTGAAACCAGTGAAACCCACAAAAGTAAACAAAATCTCAAAGTTGTATTGTGTGGTCCGCCCCAATCTGGTAAATCTTGTCTGCGTAAAGGTTTGAAACAGGCAATTGGCAATATTCCCGGCGCACCTTATCCTTATGTGATTACTGCTTGTCCAGATGGGGAAGGTGCTTGGTTTTCCGATGCTGCGCGGCGAGATATTGATTTAGCCAGAAAACTAAAACAAGACTACAAGGCTAAGTTTACCCCAGAGTTTGCCATTAAAGCGGCGGGCTGGGTAAAAAGTGCCAATACACCACTAAATATCATTGATGTGGGTGGTAAAATTTCACCAGAAAATCGGCTGATTATGCGTGAAGCTACTCATGCGGTGATTTTAGCTGGGGATAAGGGTAAGGAGGAAGTTACCGTTTGGGAAGAGTTTTGTCGTGATTTAAATATACAGATTGTTGCTAATCTTTATAGTGACTACGATGGTAAGGAAGATAAAATTATTACAAAATCTCCTTTGCTAACTGGTAGTATTCATCACCTGGAACGGGGAGAAGATGTTTCTTCTCGTCCCATGGTACAGGCTTTGGCGCAGGTTTTGGTGGGGTTGTGTAGAAGAGAGTAAGTTAGCAAGCTTACTACTCAAACTTATTTGGATATGGGACAAACTTCTGTAAAAAAAATAAGAATCAAGGATTAAATATTATGAAGGCGATTTCATTTCTCGGCTTTAATAAAAGAGGTTATCAAGAAACTACTTACCTTAATCCCATTGCTCCGGGGGAATATAAAACTAAATTTATTCAAGAAGCTTTAGTAGAATTTTACAACCCTGATACTCTTTATGTTTTATTGACGAATACAGCAGCTACAGGTATTCCAGATAATGAGACGGAATCTAGTTGGGAAACACTCAAGAAGAAACTTGGCGATAAAGTTAATTTACAACCAATAAATAATGTACCTGAAGGACACAGTACCTCAGATATCTGGAAACTATTTCAAATGTTAACGGACTGTTTAGAAGAGGGTGATAGAGTAGTATTTGACATTACAAATGGCTTTCGTTCTCTACCAGTTTTAGCATTAATTGCTGTTAGTTATTTACGTGTTGTCCGTCAAGTCGAGATTCAAGGCCTAATATATGGTGCATTTGATGCCAAAACTAATAATAAAACCCCTATATTTGACCTTTTACCCATAGTTAGCTTATTGGAGTGGACGACTGCTACTGACCAGTTCATTAAAACAGGAAATGGACAAGCATTAGCAAGCTTACTTGATCAAGGTGACTCTACAGCTAAGGATTTAGCAGTCAGTATCGAAGGAATTGCACAAGGTTTACAGCTTTTACGTCCCATGGATGTTATTCAAGAATCAGCAATATTACCTGAACGTATTCTAGCAGCAGCACCAATGGTTTCTCAAACTGTACCACCATTTGCAGCTTTGTTGCAGCGTGTAGAAAAAGATTATGGTAGTTTTGGCTTGTTTAACTCAACAGATTATCGCCGTTACCCACAATCATCTTTATTACGACAACTGAAAATTGTCGAGTGGTACGCAGCGAAAGGACAAATTGTTCAAGCCTTATCTATGGCGCGGGAATGGCTACCTTCTTTGTTATGTTATCACTTTCAGTTAGATCCATTAGATAAAGGATATAGGGAGGAAATGGAACTATTATTAACTGGAGGTAAAATTAAGGATAAAGATGGTATCCTTATTAAGGAATCTCAATATCTGGTAGAATGGTCTAATCTTCCCAAGGAAAAAAAGAAACAATTAAACAGACTTTGGGGTGGTGAATTAAACTTGGCTAATCTGCGTAATGATGTGTTACACGCAGGATTTCGGAAAAATCCTAAAAATGCCCAAAATATTTTGCATCAAACGGAATTGATTATTAAGGAACTTGAAGCCATTGCAAAGGTCTGGAATTTGCAGGATGAAACTGTATAAAACTACTTCTGAGTTAATGATCTAAAAATGCCTGATTTTGCCATTATAATTTATACTCTGGTGGGCGATCGCTCCCCATCCTGATTCTGGGTTGGGATGAAGTCCTGAATAGCCAAAAGCCCAAAGATTAATCTCATCTGGTTTATTTGGGGCTATAATGATAACCGTTATCATAATTTTCCGGCTATCGTTAACTCTATCATCCGGTCTAAAGATCATATGACTAGTTTCACACCATCTCAAACAAACATTATACCGGAGATTCCTAAGCGGGGAATGCCGGTAACTCTGATTACTGGATTTTTAGGAAGTGGTAAAACTACACTCCTAAATCAAATCCTCAAAAATAAACAAGATTTAAAAGTTGCTGTTTTGGTGAATGAATTTGGGGATATTAATATTGATAGCCAATTGCTGGTTTCTATAGATGAAGACATGATGGAACTCAGTAATGGTTGTATTTGTTGTACCATTAATGATGGTTTGGTTGATGCTGTTTATCGGGTATTAGAAAGAGAAGACCGTATTGACTATTTGGTGATTGAAACTACTGGGGTAGCTGACCCGCTACCGATTATCCTCACGTTTTTAGGTACGGAACTCAGAGATTTAACTAACCTCGATTCTATTATTACTTTGGTGGATGCAGAAGCTTTTGACGCTGAACATTTTCAAAGTGAATCGGCTTTGAAGCAAATCACGTATGGTGATATTATTCTTCTCAATAAGGTTGACCTGGCAACTCCTGCTAAACTTCAAGAAGTGGAAGACTACATCTATGAGGTCAAAGCTGGGGCAAAAATTTTGCACACTCAATATGGAGAGGTGCCGTTACCATTACTTTTAGATACAGATTTAACACCTAAACAAGATTATCTCTCAATTGTAGAAGAAGATGAACACAAGGAGCATGATCACCATCATCACTCAGATCATTTAGATAATGATGGGTTTGTTTCTATTTCCTTCCAGAGCGATCGCCCCTTTGATGTTCACAGGTTTGAAGCTTTTCTGACTGAGGAAATGCCACCGGGTGTATTTCGTGCTAAAGGTATACTGTGGTTTGATGATAGTGATTTACGCCATATTTTTCAACTCAGCGGACCACGTTATAATTTACACGCCGACAACTGGTGTAGTCCACGTAAAAATCAACTCGTTTTTATTGGCAGAAATTTGAACCCTAGTGAAATTAAATCTCATTTGCATAAATGTTTGATATGATGAGAGGGTGTAAAGTTATGTTACACTCATTCATGAGTCAGGGTAAGTCAGCGGTAAATCACAACCGACATCTGAACAACTGACCACTTCAGTAAAACATTCCTTATAAAACTCAAAAAATGACTTTATCGATTCGTCCCGATCTAACTTCTGCCGATCAGGTACTATCGTCTTTAGTTGCTCAAAAGCAACCAAAAGTAACAGAAGCAGAAATGATGCAGGCTGTACGGACTTTGTTGATTGGATTAGGTGAAGATCCAGACCGCGAAGGACTCAAAGACACTCCCAAAAGAGTGATGAAAGCCTTGAAATTTCTTACAAAGGGATACACTGAATCTTTGGATGAACTGCTCAATGGTGCAGTATTTACAGAAGACGCCAATGAAATGGTGTTGGTTCGGGACATCGATATTTTCAGTTCCTGTGAGCATCATATCCTACCGATCATTGGCCGCGCTCACGTGGCTTATATACCTAATGGTAAAGTCATCGGTTTATCTAAAATAGCCCGCATTTGCGAAATGTACGCCCGACGTTTACAAGTACAGGAACGTCTGACTACCCAAATTGCTGACGCATTGCAAAGACTACTCAAACCCCAAGGTGTGGCGGTAGTAGTGGAAGCAACCCATATGTGTATGGTGATGCGCGGGGTGCAAAAACCCGGTTCTTGGACTGTTAGCAGTGCTATGCGGGGAATTTTCGCTGAAGATGGTCGGACTCGCGAAGAATTTATGAATTTAATCCGCCATAGTGCTAACTTTCATTAAATAGTTATCATAGGGCTGTATCTATATAGCTGCGGTAGTAAGTGTAGAGATGGGAGAATTCTTGTCTCTACATGATCAAAATACAAGGTAATTGAATATACCATAAAAACTATTTTTGCTTAAATATTAAATAAATTGATTAAATACTCTCATGTGAAAATTCAGTGAGGAGAGCAACTATGGTAATTTCCGAATTACAATTTAATAGCCAAGGATTAATTCCGGCGATCGCCCAAGACTATAAAGATGGTACGGTGTTAATGATGGCGTGGATGAATCAGGAATCCCTAGAAAAAACCCTCGCCACAGGTGAAGCACATTACTGGAGTCGTTCCCGTTCCCAATTGTGGCACAAAGGGGCTACATCTGGGCACATTCAAAAAGTCAAAGAATTGTTTTATGACTGTGACGGCGACACCATCTTAATCAAAGTTGAGCAAATCGGTGACATTGCTTGTCACACAGGGGCGAGAAGCTGTTTCTTTAATTCTGTACAAATGACTAATTACTAATTAATTATGACCCTGACCATCTACAATACCCTCACCCATAAAAAAGAACCATTCCAACCCCAAGAACCTGGTAAGGTGAAAATGTATTGCTGTGGTGTCACGGTATACGATTACTGTCATCTGGGTCATGCACGCTCCTATATAGGTTGGGACGTAGTACGCCGGTATTTTCAATGGCGCGGTTACGAGGTTGAATATGTGCAGAACTTTACCGACATTGATGATAAAATTCTTAACCGTGCTAATTTAGAAGGAACTTCCATGGAGGAAGTCTCCCAGCGCTACATAGATGCTTACTTTGAGGATATCAGACGGTTAAATGTGATGGATGCTTCAGCATATCCTCGTGTAACGGAAAATATCAGCAGTATTCACCAATTAATTCAGGAATTAGAAAAAAAAGGTTATGCCTACGCCGCCAATGGGGATGTTTATTACAATGTGCATAACTTCTGTGAATATGGTAAACTGTCAGGGCGGGATGTGTCAGATATGCAAGCCGGGGCTAGTGGGCGGGTAGATGTAGAAGACCCATCAGGACAGAAAAAACAAAACCCTGCGGATTTTGCTCTGTGGAAAGGGGCTAAACCGGGGGAGCCAGCATGGAGTTCACCTTGGGGTTCAGGTCGTCCAGGATGGCACATTGAATGTTCGGCTATGGTCAGGTCATTACTAGGGGATACTATTGATATTCACGGCGGTGGTGGTGATTTAGTATTCCCCCACCATGAAAATGAAATCGCCCAATCGGAAGTGGTGACTGGTAAACCCTTGGCGCGTTACTGGATACACAATGGTATGGTAACGGTGAACGGTGAGAAAATGTCTAAGTCTTTGGGGAATTTTACCACAATTCGAGAGTTGCTGGATCAAGGTGTTGACCCGATGGTGGTAAGATTGTTTATCCTACAGGGACACTATCGCCGCCCCTTGGATTTTACTAAAGAGGCGATCGCCTCGGCGGAAAATGCCTGGAAAACCCTCAAGGAAGGGTTACTGTTTGGCTATCAGTACGGTGACAAGCTGGGACTGGAAACCGGGAAAGAGTTAATCCCTAATCCCTATATCGAGAGTTTTCAAGGGTCTATGGATGATGACTTTAATACACCGGGAGGATTGGCGGTTTTATTTGAACTGGCTAAGGAGTTACGCCGTCAAAGCAATCTGTTAACTCACCAAGGAAAAACAGACCTGACCCCAGGAGAAATTCAGCAGCAATGGCAAACTTTAGTCACCTTAGCTGGGGTATTAGGACTCGAAGCAGCACCAGAAGCCCCCACTGTCGCCCCTAGCAGGTTAACTGATGGGGAAATTGAAGTTTTAATCCAACAGCGACAAACAGCCCGTAAATCTAAGAATTTTGCGGAGGGCGATCGCATTCGTCAAAAATTACAGGAACTCGGCGTTACTTTAATCGATCAACCAGATGGTACGACTCGTTGGCATTCCTGATTAAGATTTACTTAAATCGTAAGATTTAATCGGATCATCTCAGCAGTCAGGATCGTTTTAGATTGTTTTACAAGGAACCCCGATGAATAAAAAGACTATACTGAGTTTACTTTCTACTCCCATGCTAGTTAGCTCAATTCTCGCTATGGGAGCAATGGCAAATCAAGCCCAGGCCGCAGAAACAGAACCAGACAACACAGACAAACTCAGCTGCATACAAAATGACCATATATGGCGTCCTGTGTGTGTGAGAGCTTCTGTATTGGCTAAAATCCCTGAATATCAACCCGGAGTAGAGTTTTCTAGCGATGAAAATGAAGTTCCCTTACTAGGGTTTAATATTGAAGAAAGTGATATGGCGGTTGACTTATTTAACTGTGACTGTCCACAGTGTATTAATGCTTTGCGTCAAATGCGCGGTATGTCGCCCTTAGTTTATTAGACATCTGTTGAAAAACTCTCCCCTTTCCTTGCTAAGGAGAGGGGTTGGGTAATTGAGGATGACGAAAACTCTTGAGCATTCTAAGAATAGCAATAACTACCAGCCCAAGTCACCCATTTATGAGATATTCCTATATGGGCTATTTCTTCAGCTTTCTCTTGCTGACTTAGTTGTGTCCCTGTTAAGTCCGCACCGTTTAGTTCTGCTTCATTGATATTGCACCCGCTTAAGTTGGCTTTCCTCAAATTAGCGTTTCTTAAGTTGGCTCCACTCATTTGGGCTTCACTCAGGTCAGCATATCCTAAGTTAGCAATTTCTAAATTTGCACTGCGCAAATCTGCACGAGTTAAGTTAGAATGTTGCAGGTTAACCCTAATTAGTTCAGCGCCAATTAAGTTGACCTCAGTCAAGTTTGCACCGTTCAAGTCGGCTCCACTTAAATCAGCATCTGTGAGATTTGCTCGACTAAAGTCACATTCAGTCAAATTCGCCTGTGTCAGGTTAGCTCCACTCAAGTCAGCTTCCATAAAATTAGCACCACTCAAGTTAGCAGCACTAAGATTTATTTCATGTAAACTGGCTCTATTAAATTTGCGCTCTCCTGCTGCATAAAGGTTTTGGATTCTTTTAGCGTCCATTTTCTCACCTCGCAATCTCTACAGGTCAGTTGAGTTATTCTTGACACTCTACTCAAACCACACTTACAGCAACCGCGAGTTTTAGGTAAACTTGTCCTCCTATTATGCTATGATCACAAGCTGTTTTACCAATTCCTTAACAGAAATATACTAAAGTCCATGGCTGATTTCAGATCTACGCTATGTCAATGTGTGGCTGCATATGGCGGCGGCGGGGTGCGTCCCACTGCTGAAACCGTCGTCAATGCGTTGTTACAAGCTGAAAAGTCTGCTAAACAGCAACGGCTGAGTTATCCTTTTACATCTCTACTAGGTAAATGGCAACTTTGTTTTGCTACTGGAACCAAGAAGGCTCAAAAACGAGGTGGAATTGTCTTAGGGAAGGGTTTGTATGTGCCGAAGTTTGTGAGTATTCAGATTTCTTTTAGTGCTACTGTAGAGCCAGATTCCGGTAAGGGTGAAATTGGTAATCAGGTACAGTTAGGCCCAGTTTTATTACAACTGACCGGACCTGCACGTTATTTTGGTAAGCAAAATTTGTTAGCCTTTGACTTTAATTATCTGCTTTTTTACCTGTTTGGTGGTAAGGTCTACAATGGGCGGTTTAGCTCTGGTCGGGGTGAAGCTCAGGATTTCTATGATCAGCCTATCGCCAAGTTACCTTTTTTTGCTTTCTTTTTGGTTACACCTGATTTGATTGCAGCTCGCGGTCGTGGGGGTGGGTTGGCTCTGTGGATTCGTCAGCAGTAAATTAACGACAGATAACCACGGGTAAACCCATACTTGTATTCTTTATACTCTTTTTTGTCACCTGATTCCCCAGTCATCAGTGTTATTTCTCAGGATATATTTTTTTATTGCAATTCTATTTACTTTTTATCTCTCAAGAGAGAAAATAATCACTAACTCAATATTGGGAAACCTCTTGAGGGTGCATTCCCAACCCTTGCCAATTCATCGCAGAGTGTAACCGGGGTCAGATGACGCAAGCTTTTAATCGAGTCCAAGAATGGGAACAACGCCGTAACCAAGCTAACCGCTACTACCAGCAAGGCCAGTTTCAAGAATATCTCAATTTTGCCACGGAGAATTTACACTTAGCTCGATCTATCCCAGACAGAGTTAGGGAAGGCCATACGTTGAATGATGTCGGTTTGGCTTATCTGAGTTGTTGTCAACCTCTACAAGCTTTAGAGTGTTTTGATCAAGCGCGTTTAGTGGCTGAGGAAATCGGGAACAGTCGATCTGAAGCGATCGCACTGAGTAATCTGGGTTCTACTTACAGCCGTCTGGGGCGATTGTCACGAGCGCTAGAGTATTTTCACCAGGGGTTACACATCTTTCGAGATTTACAAGATATTCCGTCCGAGGTTTCTACGCTCAATGATGTGGCGATCATTTACACTAAGTTGGGAGAACCTAAGCGCTCCCTGTTGCTACAGTACCAAATTTTGGCTATGCGTCGCTCACTGGGAGATTTTTCTGGGGAAGCAACTACCCTCAATGGTATTGGTTATGCTTACAGCACATTAGGACAGTATGAGCAAGCTTTAGAATTTCTCCAAGCAGCACTCCCCATTCAACGCGCTGTGAAAAATGTGGTGGCCGAAGCTACTACTTTAAATAATATTGCTTCTGTCTATGGTGATTTGGGAGAACCTAAAAAGGCTCTGTTACTCTACTATCAGGTTTTGTTGACTCGTCGGGCCATCAATGACCGCGCAGGGGAGGGGACAACCCTACATAATATTGGTTTTACCTACGGTATCTTGCGGAATCACCGTCAAGCTATGAAATACTATCAGCAGGCGATCGCCATTTATCAAGAAGTTGGCGATTCTCTCGGAGAAATTTCCGCGCTGCTGAGTATGGGTCAATTTTACGCTAGGACTAAACGCAAAAAGTTAGCCCTCAGTTACTATCACAATGCTCAGGATTTAGCCCAAGCGATCGCCTCTGAACCGCTCTTGAAAAAGATCCAGCAGTGTCTGGATGCTCTGTAATTTATTCCCTCCTGACTCAGGAGGGGTTCAAATATAGCCATATGCCAAGAATTAACCTTGTTTTTGGCTATATGGATGGACTATGCTGATTCAGCAAAGCCCAGAAAAGTTTTAGAATATAAAAAACTGAATTTGACCAGAGTGAATCACAGCCGTGAGTCAAAACGGGAAACACCGACAAATCAGCAAGAATATAACCTATTATGCCCTGTTAGGATTGCATCCCTCGGCATCGGTTATTGATATTCGGCGGGCTTATTTGCAACTGAGTAAACAGTATCATCCAGATACTACAGAATTACCTGCTACAGTTGCTACTGCTAAATTTCAGCAAATTAACGAAGCTTACGCTACTCTCAGTAATCCTGAACGGCGTTTAAGTTATGATGTGAAAATCGGCTATTCCCGGTTTGGGGTAATTCAAGCACCAACGGATTTAAACCATCCGGTGCGTAAACCCTACGATTTCTCAAAGTCCATGTATCTCGATGCTAGCGATCGCCCCCTATCAGCAGGAGAAATTTTTGTATTATTTTTCTTGGTCTTAACCCTTGTGGGTTGTGTGTTGGTCGCGATCGCTGTTGCTGTTATTCGTGGTGAAACGAGTATACCTACCCAACTTAGCCAACCACAGATTACCCACATTTCTCAACTCCCGACTCCCGCAGAAATGAAGATTAATTTAAACTTGTAAATTTTTAGTTGTTTTTCTAATTTTCCTATGCTTAGTGCCGATACACCTTTATATAGTCATCCGCTACCACAAATTGAGGAGTGGCTCAAAAACCAAGGCTGTCAACAGGATGAAAGCCAGTTACATTGTTGGCGTGTACAACGCCCGGGTTGGCGAGCTGAACTCTGGCTTGATATTGAGCAAATTACAGTCAGGTATATCAAATCTGGCGAAAATGAGCAAGATATCCAACGCTCCTTTAAATATTCTCTCAGCCGCGAAGATATAGAACAAGCTGTGTTTTCTGGTCCGTAAGATTCTTCTTTAAGGGTAGGTAATTGGTCATGGGTTCAAATACATATCCATGCTCAACTACGTGACATACTCCTACACTGTACTCGAAGAGTCAGTGTAGGCTTCCAAGACAATCCGGCTATTGCTTAGGAGGCTCTTGGCTTTAAGAACGGAATGCCCTGCCGCTCTATTTTTTATATTTATAGCTGCGTTATGGTCTCGGTCTAGACTGCACCCACAATTGGGGCAATCGTGCCAACGTTCATGCAGCTTTTTAGGAACTTTGGCACCACAACTAGAGCAATCCTGGCTTGTACCAGACGCTTTAACTGGAATAACCAACAAACCAGCATTTTCGGCTTTGTTTGTCAGTATTGACAGAAAGCTTGACCATCCAGCATCAAGTACAGACTTCGCTAGTTTAGAGCGTGAAAGTCCTTTAACATTCAAATCTTCAACAGCTATAACATCATATTTTTTAAGCAGAGTGTTAGCGGTTTTGAAATGAAAATCTTTTCGTTTATCAGCAACTTTTTTGTGCTGTTTACCCAACTGTTTGACGGTTTTTTGTCTACGCTTACTACCTTTCTTGCGACGTGAAACACGTTTTTGAATAACACGTAAACGTTTCTGAGCTTGACGATAATACTGTGGAATAGAAACAGTTTCACCATCAGCAGTTGTCAAAAACTGTTTTAGCCCAACATCAATTCCTGTTATAGATTCAGGATTAAAATCAGGTTTAATTGTTGGAACCGATGTATCTTCTAGACTGAGAGTTAAATAATAACCATCAGCCTTTTTGGTTACGGACGCGGTTTTGATTTTGAAACCATCAGGGATAGCACGGTGCAGAATAACCTTAATCTTGCCAAGCATTGGTAGATTAATTAAATTACCTTGCAAACACCCATTTTTTATCTGAGGATAAGTAAAAGTTCTATAACGGTCACGAGATTTGAACCTCGGTCTACCACTACGTTTACCGTTACTATCCCCTTTTAAAAATCTGTCAAAAGTTACCTTAACTCGTTTGACTATATCCTGCAAAAGCTGTGAGTAAATCTCGCAGTAATGCGGATGTGTTTTTTTGAGGTTGGGTAAAGTTTTCTTTTGAGAATAGTAATCTGGATTATCTTTTAATTCCGGTAGATAGCAAACAAGGGGACAAGCGTTAATCGCACAACGATTCTGTTCATACCAGTTGAACCTATCAGCCAGCAAATAATTATATTGAGCAGAAAGCATAGACAACCATTTATCTATATTTTCGGCTTGTTGTTTTGTTGGGCGTAGTTTGTACTGGTAAGCTGTCCTCACTTGTTTATCACCTCCTTGTTAAATCAGTGTTATTATTTTAATATACACCAATTAACACAAATAGTCCAGAATTATAGCAACCGCCAAGGTAATTAGGACATTCACTATTCCCTATCCCCTATCCCCTATTCCCTATTCCCTACTCACTATTCCCTGTTCCCTGTTCCCTGTTCCCTGTTCCCTTAAAACCATAATGATGATGTCCTAACCAATATGTCCGTTGCTATACTATGAAAAATGATTTTGTTTCAAAAGGTAGGTCTGTCAGTGACCTTAAAGCGCATTTAGTTTTAACAACAAAATACAGGCGAAAAGCCTTTACAGGTGAAATGCTAGAACGGTTGCATTTCATCTTTGAAGAATTATTGATTAAATGGAATTGCAAGCTTGTTGAGTTTAATGGTGAAGATAACCATGTCCACCTACTTTTTCAGTACCACCCTGATTTAGAACTTAGCTTAGTAAACAACTTAAAGTCTGTTTCTTCTAGGAAGCTACGTCAAGAATTTTCTGGTCATCTAGAAAGGTTTTACAGCAAAGATGTTTTTTGGAATGGTTCTTACTTTATTGCTAGTTGCGGTGGTGTCACAGTGTCCACTTTGCGAAAATATATTGAGAATCAAAATAGCCCAGAAAGTGGCGATTCCTCATCGACCCACTGCGCCGTCAATCCTGCGGATTGAATTGGTTGTGGGTCAATTCGTCACCGCCCAAAAATTCATCTCATCACTCGTCCTTCGGACTGAGTGAGAGGCTTCTTTTTGTTCAAGCTAAAAATTAACGATATTAGCAATTACCGCTCATACCCAGACCAACTACATCTAGGATTTGACCATGTTTAGCAGATTGTCCGGCGAGAATTTGCTGATAAACTGCTTCATAACCATCGGTCATATGTTGTAGGCTAAAGTGCTGATTAACATACTCTCGACAAACATAGCGGTCTAACTGCTTTACCTGATCAATAGCTTCAATAAAATCTGCAACGTTATTGCAAAGGAAACCTGTTTTTCCGTGTTTAATGATCTCCACAGTCGAACCCAGTTTCATGGCAATTACCGGTGTACCTGCTGCCATTGACTCTACCATAACTAACCCAAAAGGTTCTCGCCAAGTGATGGGGAAAAGAGTTGCTACCGCACCCCCCATGAGAGCATTTTTCTGGATATGGTTCGCTTCACCAAGATACTCAATTTGTTGACCATCTATGTGTGGCTTGACTTCTTGCTCAAAGTATTCTCCGTCAACTGCATCTATTTTACCAGCAATTTTCAAATGCCAACCGGTTTTTTGAGCAATCGCGATCGCTAGGTGTGTACCCTTCTCTGGAGATATCCGACCTAGAAACGCCAAGTATGGCGGATTATCCGGTTGGGGATGAAACTTATAACTATTAACATCAATCCCATTGTAAACCGTTGCTACATAATTTAACCCTAATCTGAGTTCCCTCTGGGACTGGGAAATACTCACAAAAGGTTGATGTTTACCATATTCAAACATTTTTTCATTATCAGGGGTAAAAATTCCGTGCAAGGTGTGAACCGTGGGTGTTTTAATCAGATTGGCATAGGGTAATGCTGAACAGCACACATGGGAATGAATAATATCAAACTCCTTAGCTCGCTCATAGACAAAGCCCAGTTGTAACATTTGGTATATATGAGGTTCCTTAACCTCCGGGTCGAGACGTAAAGCACGGGGATGAACTGATACTAGTTTCGCCAAGGTAATAGAATCTCCCGAAGCAAATAGCGTCACTTCATGTCCCCGTCGAACCAATTCATCGGTTAGTAGTCCTACGACTAACTCTATACCCCCATATGCTGGAGGTGGTACTCTCTCGACTAATGGCGCAACTTGAGCAATTCGCATTACATAACTCCTGCAAAATCAGATGAAAATGACATATCTGTGTGCTGTTTCATAAGTGCCTATAAAGGCTTTGATTAGTACTTTTTAATAAGCACATTAATTTAGATTGTATGTTTCATATCCTATATTTGCTTTCTACCTTAGTAGGGAAATATTGCTTTATTCAGAAGAGTAACTAAGTTATAGATAATTAAAATATCAGGAATCAAATTTTGATAATTTTCTGGAAAATGTTGCTCAAAACAGAGATTTTTTCCGCAAAATTCAATTTATTTAGATAACTTATTGATATTTTTTTTTATGCTGTTATTTTTCTTCACACCAGCCTATAGCAATAGAGAGTTTATCTATCCTTCTCCCATAGGTAGCGGTACAATTCCAGTTGTCATCCCCCAAAAGTATGAAATCATGCCATTGACAATGTTAAGGTTTAATGGTATTAAAAACACATTGTGGATATTGAGCGCAAAAAAACAGTTAGACTGGAACCGCTCGGTTATCAAGAGTATTTGTAGCGATTATAACAACCCACCTAGGAAAATTTTTTGTCGCTGCACAAAATAATTGCAGCCTGATATCAATGCTGTGAGTATTCTGCTTTTGATCACAAAAAATAACCGGCATTATGTACAGAATTAACAAAATAAAGCACCCTTGACAAATTCAAGCCCTTTACAATATCATTGCTGTTGTGATCAAAATATCTCATCTCAAGACTAAGCCTATTTAAATAGGAAGTATAACAGAAAACAGAATAAAATTATAAAATTTATGCATTTCTATCTTGCCATAAAAGTATATATGCATAGGCAATTTTATTCAAGGTTACTGTTCTAAATACGTATTCTGAATTTGATATTATTGGGGCTAAGTTTGGATAAGATGCTATTCCCTCCTCATTATGCAAATTTGCCAAAATCCCAATTGCTCTAATCCATTCAACCCTGAAGACAATAGATTTTGCATGAGTTGCGGACACAGTAACTTTGGCAAACTTCTGAGGAATCGCTATCGCGTATTGAGGCTTTTAGGAGAAGGTGGATTTAGCAGAACTTATGAAACTGAAGACGTAGATAGACTAAATGCTCCTTGCGTCATCAAACAATTTTTTCCTCAATTTCAAGGAACAATCCAACGTAATAAAGCAGCACAATTCTTCAAAGAAGAGGCATTTCGGTTGTATGAACTCGGAGAAAATCATACTCAAATACCGAGATTATTAGCTTATTTTGAACAAGGTTCTAGCTTGTACCTTGTGCAAGAATTTATACAAGGGAAGACTCTGTTACAAGAGGTTCAGCAAAAACCCTTTAGTGAACAGCAAATTTACCAACTCTTAACTGATTTATTACCAGTTCTCCAATTTATTCATGGTGCTAACGTTATCCATAGAGATATCAAACCAGACAACATTATCCGCCGCGAAAGTGACGGTAAACCCGTATTAATTGATTTTGGTGGTGCAAAGCAGGTAACACAAACAACCTTAGCTCGACAGGCTACGGTTATTTATACCATTGGTTATGCTCCTTCTGAACAAATGGCTGGATTTCCTTGTCATGGGAGTGATTTATATGCTTTGGGTGTAACTTGCGTGCGTCTGTTAACCCAATGTTTACCAATACAAAATACCTATGGACAGATCCATGATCCTCTTTATGATGCCATGAATGGTAATTGGTTATGGCAAGAAGAATTACAGAAAAAAGGGATGTATATCAACGATGACTTAAGCCGTATTTTAAATAAATTGTTGAAACATCTAGCTAGTGAAAGATATCAATCAGCCTCGGAAGTGCTAAAAGATTTACAGGATAGTAAAAAATCTGTTGTTGAACCAAAAATTAGCGAAATTATTTTACCTCAATTAATTCGATTACCATCCCTAGCAAAACAAATAAAACCCTCATTACCCCCTTTGCAAACCTTTAAATTTGAAGTAGTGACGGTAGATACAGCAGGTAGAGAAGTCAACCGCGATTTACCCACGGCTAAATTTTTTACCGAAAAATTAAACGAAATAGTCACACTGGAAATGGTTTTAATTCCCGGTGGTAGTTTTATGATGGGTTCCCCTGAATTTGAAGGAGATGCTGACGAACGCCCTCAACACAAAGTTACTCTCAAACCATTCTTTATGGGGAAATTTCCCATAACTCAAGGTCAATGGAAAGCTGTAACGGGTTTACCTGAAGTCAAACAAAGCTTAAACCCACATCCCTCGAAATTTAAAGGAGCTAATCGGCCTGTAGAAAACGTATCTTGGTACGAGGCTGTAGAATTCTGCGCTAGACTCTCAGAAAAAACCGGACGTAAATATCGGTTACCTAGTGAATCTGAATGGGAATACGCTTGTCGCGCTGGAACTACTACATCTTACCACTTTGGCGAAATAATTACCACTGATTTAGTTAATTGTAGTAGCGATAGTTATGGTATGGATGTAAAAAGCAAATACCGCAAGGAAACAACCGATGTGGGCAGTTTTGGCATCGCCAACGCCTTCGGATTGTATGATATGCATGGGCAGGTGTGGGAGTGGTGTGCTGATACTTGGCATAATAACTATTGTGGCGCGCCTGGGGATGGTAGTGTGTGGGAGGCTGGTGGTGACTTTCATCGTCGCCTATTGCGTGGGGGTTCTTGGAATTTTGCAGCCGAACTTTGTCGCAGCGCTAGTCGTAGCTGGAATGAGTCTGATGGTGGTTTGAGGATCTGCGGTTTTCGCGTGGTATTTTCTCCATGAATTGTGATTAATATGACCGTACCTGATAATTTGTATGTCTAATAATCAATGTCTGAATATTATTCAAACGACAGATATTGTAGATTTTATTCCGCTTTTAAAAGAGTTGGAGTTTGGGGATCAATTTAGTTTAGCTATGTTGAGGTGGTGTGGTATTGGCCAGCATGATGCCACTATTAGTTTCTGGGAGGTATATATTGCTAAGTTGGCGGCTGAATCAATCGGTGTTATGGGTCTTTATCAATTAAGTGATAGCCCCTCTCATGTTGTGTGGATCGGATGGTTTGGCTTGCGTCCACAGTTTTGCAGACAAGGACGGGGAACAATGATGATGGATAGGTTAATCGAATATGCACGGAGTTTTAAATTTCAAGAACTGTGGGTTTTTACCAATTATGATAATTTTGCAGCTATCTCGTTTTACGAAAATTATGGTTTTTTGCGCTTAGGTGAGGCTGTTGATATTTGTCCGGGTAAAACCCATGAGTTATCAGACATAATTTTGAGATATAGCTGGTAAAGTTCTCTGGAAACCACTTATTTGGGTTTAAACTTGACTGTAGAAAGTCCTAGTGCTAGGTGGATGGGAGATATGTTAACTAAACGCAAAAGTCGCAGCATTGCCGCAATCTTGGCTTTATCCGGTACGCTGACTATTTCCGGGTTACATAAGTTTTATTTGGGACAACCTTTTTGGGGTGTGTTGTATGTTTTGCTTTCCTGGACACCTATCCCTAAGATAGCAAGTGCTATTGAGGCGGTGTGGTATTTGGCACAGGATGAAGGGGCTTTTGATCGTCATTTTAATTTGGGTAGGTCAGCAGTGAATAATCCCATCTCTACAGGTAATCAGGTACAAGATATGGCTAAGGCTATGCGGGAATTGGATACTCTGCGCCAAGATGGATTGATTTCTGAGTACGAATTTGAGCAAAAACGCCGCCAGCTGCTAGAACAAATTTCTTAAGTTAGCAACAAAATGAACTGGCTACCTTTAAACCCTAAGTTACAAAAACTCCGCGCTAAACTCCTCAATGACCCTTATTATCGATTACAGTCCGGGGAGGAAATTCGTCTGGCGGTAAAATTGGGAATTCGCATTGATGCTAATCAAGCAACTGTAGACGATTGGTTACGCTTACCTGGTCTGTCCATTCACCAAGCGCGATCGCTTGTGGAACTTTCGCGCTCTGGTGTTAAATTTTATTGTATTGAAGATGTGGCGGCGGCTTTAGCTATGCCAATACAGCGATTAGAACCATTAGCGCCGCTACTGAGTTTTATTTACTATGATAACGAATCTCTAGATTATCCTCACCAGTTAGTTAATCTGAATACTGCCACCGTTGAGCAATTATTGCAAATTCCCTGGATGGATGTCTCTCTGGCGGAGGCGATAGTCCAAAATCGTCTATCAGCTGGGAGTTACCCGAACTTGGCAGATTTCCAGCGACGCTTGGATCTACCCGGTGAGGACATCGCCAAGCTGATGTATTTTCTCAGGTTTTGAGACTCTTATGTAAAAAACCCGAATCAATAAGTCGGTTATATCTGAGAAGTTCTTGCCTATCTTCCTTAATGCCCCGATGTAATAGTATTGGGTTTAATCTTCTTCCCAGGTTTCATCACTCAATAGGTCAATAATTCTATCTCTGAGTAGATATTCATGCCTTTCCAGCTCCTTCTCAAACAATATCCAGTCACGATTAGGAACATACTTACATAGGGAGTAAATTGGTTGTTGGCGGTCAAGTAGTCCCTTTTTGACTAGTTGGCGTGCTTCCTCTCTAATCATTCCAATATCATATCTAACAACAGTATCCATAAATCATTCTTTTTCTTTTTTGAAGGAAATAAGTTTTCTGCGTGTATCTTCAACTGAGCAAAAAAAATAGGAAAAATTATCAAGAATCAAGACACACCAACCCCACCACAGCCATCTTGTCTCCTGTAGATAGCAGTTACACAGATAAATTCCCCTTTTGGGTCAAGGTAGAGGAACTTTTTACCTCCACACCTTGCTCAGAATCGCATATCTAGGCAGGAATTGGTATCAGTCTTTAGGTAGACCCCTGGAAAACTCTTGTTGAGACTCCCAGACCTCAAAAAGTTTGACACCCCCCAGGGGATTTTAGTTTCCCCCTTGTACCAAGAAACCCTAGGGTAGACGGTTATCTGTCAATCAAGCGCAAGCCTACACTGACCTAACGGTACTGTCTAGGTAGTTCACATTACCTGGGGATGAGATATCACCAGCCCTAGTACCTTGAGGAATAAGTTAAAGTACATAGGGCATTCAGCATTGGGTGTTAGGCAAAGAAAGCAATCTTACAGATGGGGGAAGAACGACTTTTCCCTGATCACCTAGTCCTTCATTCCTCATTCCCTACTTATGACTGCTCCAGAAAAAAACCCTGAGTTTGAAAATCTACTGACTTATCTTAGACAAAGCCGGGGCTTTGATTTTACAGGTTATAAGCGTTCAACTTTGATGCGTCGGGTACATAAGCGCATGCAATATCTAAGTATAGAAACCTTTGGGGAATACCTGGACTACTTAGAAGTTGATCCAGAGGAATTCAATCACCTGTTTAACACAATCTTGATTAACGTCACGGCATTTTTTCGAGATATTTCCGCCTGGGAATACTTAGCTAAACAGGTGTTACCGAAGATTGTAGCCCGGAAAAATAACTCTGATCCCATCCGGGTTTGGAGTGCGGGTTGCGCTTCTGGTGAGGAGGCTTACACTGTGGCTATGCTCATGGCTGAACTTTTGGGAATCGAGGAATGTCGGCAACGGGTAAAAATTTATGCTACAGACATAGATGAAGAAGCTTTGAATCAAGCCCGTCAAGCTGTGTATTCGGCTAAGGATATCCAGTTAATACCATGGGGACTGCAAGAGAAATATTTTGAGAGTACGGGTAATAACTATGTTTTCCGTCAGGACTTGCGACGTTCAGTGATTTTTGGTCGTCACGACTTGCTGCAAGATGCGCCCATTTCTCGCTTAGATATGCTGGTATGTCGCAACACACTGATGTATTTTAATTCTGAGACTCAGTCGCGGATTATGGCTCGGTTTCATTTTGCTCTCAATGATGGGGGTTATCTGTTTTTGGGAAAAGCAGAGATGCTGTTAGTGCACTCCAATTTATTCAATCCCCTAGAGTTGAAAGATCGGATATTTAGTAAAGTATTAGTAGCAAATATACGCGATCGCTTGCTAGGGATGGCAAATACAGTAGAGCCAGAATCTAGCTACCGAGGATCTCGACATATCCGACTGCGAGAGATGGCTTTTGATTCCGCATCTGTAGCCCAAATAGTGGTAGATATCAATGGAATACTCGTACTAAGTAACCACCAGGCTCGCATTCTGTTTGGTCTTTCACCCCAGGATTTAGCTCGTCCTTTTCAGGATTTAGAACTTTCCTACAGACCAATAGAATTGCGATCGCCCATTGAACGGGCTTATATCGAACGCCGTAGTATTACTTTAACAAATGTCCATCGCTATTTACCCAATGGAGAACAGCAATATTTAGATGTAGCAATTATACCTTTAGAAGATGTTGACAAGTCCCTGCTAGGTGTGAGTATCACTTTTCATGATGTGACTCGTTTTATTCAACTTCAAGAAGCCTTGCAACGTTCTGGACAGGAATTAGAGACTGCTAACGAAGAACTCCAATCTACTAACGAAGAATTGGAAACTACTAACGAAGAACTCCAATCTACCAACGAAGAATTGGAAACCATGAATGAAGAACTTCAATCTACCAATGAAGAATTGGAGACCATGAACGAAGAACTCCAATCAACCAACGAAGAATTACAAACAATTAATCATGAACTGAGCGATCGCACCACAGCACTCAACCGTACTAATCTATTCCTGACTGGCATTCTCAAAAGTCTACAAATGGGAATCGTAGTCATTGATCGCAACTTGAACATCGTACTGTGGAATTACATGGTAGAACATTTGTGGGGCTTAAGAACAGAGGAAGTCTTAGGAAAATCCTTATTTAGTCTCGATATTGGTCTACCTCTCGAGCAACTGCGATCGCCTATCCGCGATTCCTTATCTGCAAAGCAGAGCTTCCAAGAAATGATTTTAGATGCCACCAATCGCCGGGGAAGAACAATAGAATGTTATTTGGCTATTACCCCCCTATGTAGTACAGAAATTGAAGGAGTGGTATTAATGATGACAGATATAGAACAAGTTAAAAGTATGATTTCTCACGAAGCAATTGCTCAAAGACGACAACAGCAACAGGAGTAACCCAAACATAATGACCAGAAACCTAGAGGAAGCCATCACCGGGGCGCATCAGCGACTAGAAAATTTATCCCAGCGTGCTAGTCAAATAAGACAGGAGAATGATCCTACAACAGCACTATTGCAAGAAGCCATCAGCGAAACTACAATTTCTTTGGAAGAGCTCGAAGTATTAGCCGAAGAACTCGCACAGCAAAACCGGGAATTAGTTGCTACTCGCCACCTTTTAGAAGTTGAGCGCCAGTGTTACCAGGATTTATTTAATTTTGCCCCCGATGGATATTTAGTTACTGATGTCAATGGTGTAATTCAAGAAGCTAACTATGCTGCAGCCAACTTACTGAATGTCCGCCAGTCTTACCTGATCGGCAAACCCCTGGCTGTATTTGTACATCAGACAGAATTACCCAAATTCTACCAAATCATCGGACAATTGCCCCAGCAAACAGAGAAACGCACAGAACAGTTACGGATATTTCACCAAGAAGGTAGAGTTGACTTTGCGGCTGAATTCACCCTGGGGGTAGCCAAAGATTATTCTCAGGGCAAAATCAACGGTTGGAGATGGCTACTTAGGGATATTAGTGAGCGGATCAAAGCAGAGGAACAAATTCGCCAACAAGCCACACTACTTGATATTACCACAGATGCCATTCTAGTCAGAGATTTGCAAAACCAAATTTTATATTGGAATCAAGGCGCGGTGAATATTTATGGCTGGCGGGCAGAGGAAGTTATGGGCAGGAACGCCTGGGAAATTTTATTACCAGAAGCTTCTCCTGAACTTCTAGGGGCGCTGAACACTGTTTTAGAGCATGGATCATGGAGCGGGGAATTACGGAAAGTCACCAGATGGGGTCAGAAAATCATCGTTAATAGCCGTTGGACACTCATGTATGATGCCGCCAGGTTACCCAAATCTATCATGAGTGTGGATACCGATATCACCGATAAAAAACAACTAGAAACAGAAATTTCACGTACCCAGAGATTGTCAACCCTCGGTACTCTGGCTCAGGCGATCGCCCATGATCTGCAAAATATATTCTCCCCCATGATCACAGTAGCGCAACTTTTGCCCCTCAAACATCCCCAGTTAAGTGAAAGTTCCCTACAAATGCTGAAATTATTGCAAAGCAATAGTAAACGGGGGATGGATTTAGTCCAGCAAATTCAGTCATTTACCAGTAACTTTCAAGTTCAAAGCTCAATACCGTCAGTATCACATCTGCTCCAAGATGTAGAGCAGACAATCAAACGCATCTTCCCCAAATCCATAGACATTGATATTCATACAGATATCCCTACCGATATAGAAATCCTACAGCCATACCATACCGAACTACATAAACTATTAGTTAAGTTACTAGTAAATGCCTGTGATGCAGCGCCTCAAGGTGTGAAGGTGGGAATCTCCGCTAACCAGACCTTCATTGACGAAAGCTATGTGAAACGGCACATGGGCGCTCAGGTGGGTTACTACTTAGTAATTACAATTACTCATACCGCACTAAATATTAATCCTCAAGTCATCGATGACATTTTCACACCATTTTGCCATACCCAAACCGGCAGTAAAAATCCTGACATGGGCGGTTTTGTGGAAGTATCCAGTCAATCAGGAGTTGGGAGGAAATTGAAAATCTACATCCCCAGTAGTGAAAGTCACACTTCCCCCAGAGTAGACCAGGGTAAACTGCCCACAGGCAAAGGAGAATTAATTTTAGTTGCAGATAAAGAGACAGCAATTACCCAAATTACCAAAACTACATTAGATATTCATAACTACAGGGTATTAATCGCCGAGAATGGGATTGAAGCCCTTGCCCTATACACCCAGCACCAGCAGGACGTTAAACTGGTGTTAATAGATCTAATGATCCCATCCATCACAGGGGAAACTGTCATTCGCACCTTGCAAATCATCAACCCGGATGTACCAATTATTGTTATGAGTGAATTGGCTGCTGCTGAGGCTTTAGCACGAACTACTCTCACAGGGATTCAGGGATTTTTAGCAAAACCCTTTACTGCGGAGCAATTATTAAATGTCATACATCATGCCCTTGTGTGTACCACAACACCACCCTGGAAACAGCAGCGCTGAAGTTGGGGTAATAGCCCAGTGACACTGATGTACAATGCAAACAAATATTTAAATTATGAGTGGCCGGTTCATATGATTTCATCAGAAAATAACACAACATCCACCGATAAAAGCCTGGAAGCCATGCGGCACTTTTCCGAACAGTACGCTAAACGCACCGGCACATATTTCTGTTCTGAACCCTCTGTAACCGCAGTGGTGATTGAAGGACTGGCAAAACATAAAGACGATTTAGGGGCCCCTTTGTGTCCCTGTCGCCACTATGAAGACAAAGAAGCCGAAGTTAGCGCCACATATTGGAACTGTCCCTGTGTACCCATGAGAGAACGCAAAGAGTGTCACTGTATGCTGTTTCTGACCCCAGATAATGAGTTTGCTGGCGACCAACAAAAAATTAGTTTAGAAACTATCAAAGAAGTGCGAGCCAGCATGGGATGAGCGACATTATCCCCCCAGAGTTTTGGCAAGGTGTGGAGCAGTTTAATTCCAGACAGTTTTACGCCTGTCATGACACTTTAGAGGCTTTGTGGATAGAAGCCGGCGAACCAGAAAAAACCTTTTATCAAGGTATTTTACAAATTGCCGTCTCACAGTATCATTTATCTAATGGTAACTGGCGAGGTGCAGTAATTTTGCTAGGAGAAGGCAGCAATCGACTGCGACCTTATCCCTCTGTTTATCAGGGTATTGATGTAGATCAATTATTGAATCAAACTGCAGCCCTGTTGTCAACATTACAACAAATGGGAGCAGATAACTTTCATGCCTTGGCAGATCCTCAGGCTTTACCTAGTCCCACAATTACCCTAGTTCACAACTAAAATTTCACCCCGTAGCCTAGCCTACGGGGCTGTTGTTGCCAAAATATTGCATTTCCAGGTTAATATGGCGGTTGTAGCGGCGGTGTTCTCAGGGAATTTGACGAATGTGTATATGGGTGAAACCTAGAAGCTAGATCAAGCGTCAATATTTCAGGAGTTATCCCAAGTTGCTCCTAAATCTTAAATGTAGATTTTATATTCAGAACAAGAAATTGGGATAATTAATATACAATCTGATATCCTAAACTTATGGCTACAGTATTATGTCCTGCTACAAATTTCCAGTATCACAAATGCGTCGCCTGGGATTAGCCTTCATGCTACCAGTTGCACTCCTGGGTGTGGTAACATTTCCTAGCCATGTGCAAACTGTAACGGCACAAACATCTCAGCAAAATGGTCGCCTGACCATCAGCGCCGATATGCAAGAATATAACGCCAATACTCAAGTAGCAACCGCACGCGGTAACGTCCAAATGTTGTATCCTGCTCGCCAAATTAAAGCTACATCTGCTCAAGCACAATTTTTCAGCAGGGAACGCCGCATTGATTTGAGCGGTAACGTCCATATTGTCCAAAATGGAGTCAATAGCATCCAGGCCGAGAAAGTCACTTATCTGATTGATGAAGGGCGTTTTGTGGCTTTACCTCAATCCCGGGGTCAGGTACAGTCCATCTACATGGTCAATGATTCTGAACTGGGGGGACAATCTAATTAATCTGATCAGGATAAATTACCACTACAGACGCGAATAGTGAAAATTATCTTAGAGAATATTTACAAATCTTATGGTAAGCGCAGTGTTGTCAATAACGTTAACCTCTCCATTTCTCAGGGTGAGGTGGTGGGGTTACTAGGTCCCAATGGTGCGGGTAAAACCACGACTTTTTACATTGCTACGGGTCTAGAAAAACCTAATCACGGAAAAGTCTGGCTTGATAGTACCGAAATAACCGCAATGCCAATGCATAAAAGAGCACAATTAGGTATTGGCTATTTAGCCCAAGAACCAAGTGTTTTTCGTCAGCTATCTGTACGGGATAATATTCTCTTGGTACTGGAGCAAACTCATGTCCCCCGATGGGAATGGTCAAAACGAATACAGGGTTTAATGCGGGAGTTTCGCTTGGAAAAAGTCGCTAAAAGCAAAGGAATTCAACTCTCAGGTGGGGAGCGACGACGGACAGAATTAGCTAGGGCTTTAGCAGCGGGTAGGGATGGTCCGAAATTCTTACTCTTGGATGAACCATTTGCTGGTGTTGACCCGATTGCCGTTTCCGAAATTCAGCACATTGTCGCACAATTGAGCGATCGCGGCATGGGTATCTTAATTACAGATCATAATGTTCGTGAAACCCTAGCCATTACAGACCGCGCCTATATTATGCGCGAGGGACAAATTCTTGCTTCTGGACATCCAGAAGAACTATATCATAATCCCCTAGTGCGACAATACTACTTGGGCGATAACTTTCAACTCTAAAGGAGGCCGGTTAAAAAAAATGGTAGTCCTATAGTTATAGCAACCGCCAAGGTAATTAGGACATTCACTATTCCCTATCCCCTATCCCCTATTCCCTATTCCCTGTTCCCTGTTCCCTGTTCCCTGTTCCCTGTTCCCTGTTCCCTATTCCCTGTTCCCTTAAAACCATAATGATGATGTCCTAACCAATATGTCCGTTGCTATATTTTATGAGATTCAAAAAGCTCAATTTATTATACAGACTGAATTCCCTCTTACCCTTGACGCTCATGGACCGCTACCTGACCAAAGAATTGGTAGCACCTTTTTTATTTGGTGTAGGTGCATTTTCATCCTTGGGTGTCACCATCGATGCTGTCTTTGAGCTAGTGCGGCGCATTGTCGAATCTGGATTACCAATCAATATTGCAATTCAGGTTTTTTTATTAAAGTTTCCCAATTTTATCGTTTTAGCCTTCCCCATGTCCACACTCCTGGCTACTTTGATGACTTATAGTCGTCTTTCCAGCGAGAGCGAACTAATTGCTCTGCGTGGGTGTGGGGTCAGCGTCTATCGCATGGTGTACACCGCTGTGATCTTGAGTATGGTAGTCACAGGGATGACATTTATCTTTAATGAGCAAATAGCACCCGCAGCCAATTACCAAGCAACTATTACCCTGGAAAAAGCCCTCAAGTCAGACAAACCCATCTTACAGCAGTCAAATATCTTTTATCCTGAATACCAAGAGACAGAAGAGCCAGATGGTACTAGAAACAGGATACTGGCACGTTTATTTTATGCTGACAAATTTGATGGTCAGAAGATGAAGGGCTTAACAATTATAGACCGGACTGGAGAAGGTTTAAATAAAATTCTCGTCTCCGAATCTGCCGAGTGGAACACTGCTGAAAACGTTTGGGACTTTTATAATGGTACCATTTATTTAGTCGCTCCTGACCGTTCCTATCGGAATATTTTACGGTTTGAACATCAACAGCTGCAATTACCCCGCACACCATTGAATCTAGTCGAGAGAAGCCGAGATTATGGTGAAATGAATCTTGCTGAATCTTTACAACAGTTAGAAATCGAACGGATCGCTGGCGACACTCAGAAAATTCGCAAACTTGAAGTACGTATTCAGCAAAAAGTTTCTCTACCATTTGTATGTGTAGTTTTTGGTTTGGTAGGTGCTGCTATGGGAAGCAGACCCCAGCGCAGCGGAAAAGGTACAAGTTTTGGTGTGAGCGTAATCGTAATTTTTACTTATTATTTAATTTTCTTTATTAGCGGTGCCGTAGCACAAGCTGGTATTTTCTCACCCTTTATAGGAGCTTGGCTACCTAATTTCCTGTTTTTAGGAATAGGTTTATTTTTATTGATGCGCATAGCTGAACGTTAATAAATTGACAACTTACCCTATTCCCCTATTCCCTGTTCCCCAAAACAACCTCTTATCGTCAGAAACCCAAGTACCATGGAAACCATAGGGTACCCTTTGGGGAATTAGTACCCGCGCTCTAGGTCCCGCGGTGACATCTTGGGCGTTGACTATCACTAGTTCCGAAGTTTGTGAAGTCTCATCGTAAACAAAAGTAATTAACCAGCCATCATCTTCCTTTGTAGCATTAACACTCGGCGCAAATACTGCTTCACCGCCATAACGTCCCGAACCAAATTCATGGGTTTGAGATGTCTGATTATTAAAATCATATTTAATTATACCATTAAATAGCGGGAGAGGCCTTTGGTCCATTCTCCCAGCATAACCGTATTGGGTTCGTTGCCCTAAAAAGTTTTCGTTAATGCGGGGAAATTCCGCCGGGACATCATCTAGCATTTCTTCTTGCACTTTCTTGCTGCTCAGATCAAATCGCCAGCGATATAAACGCGGTATATCTGCTTCTCGGTCCGTTGGGGAATCATTAACCTTTAACACTGTGGTCGAGTTCATGCGACAGGCTATAAGCACTATTTCCTCTTCATCTTCGTAAGCGTTGAGGGTATGAAATATGTAACAGGGCGAAGTTTCAAACCAGCGGATATTACTGTTATCCCCATAACGGGGGACAATACCAAAGCGACTGGGTCTATGGCTCTCGAACATCAAACCCGGTTCCCCCCTTTGCATTCTTTCCATACTGAAAGTTAAGGGTAAATCCATAAAGATTGTATAGTTCTCGGTGATGGCAAAATCGTGCATCATTACCCCCATCGGTAGCTCAATTGGCACTGTCCGCACTATTTCCCCTGTATCGGAAACTATGCTATATTGCAAGTATGGTGGAGCGAAGGAGTAACCAAAAAACATCATTTCACCCGTCTTTGGGTCTACCTTGGGATGGGCTGTAAAGCCAGAAACCAGCTTACCATTATACGTGTATTCACCAATTGTCTGTAAATCTGGTAACTGGATGGCGTGAGGCGCACCCCCTTCGTTAAGTGCTAACATTTGCCCCGCGTGCCACACTAGGGCTGTGTTGGCAGTGTTTTTGTAGGCACCATGGGGATTATCCATCTGCGGTGGTTCTAATAACCCAGACCAGAGCGCTTTCCCCGCTTGGTGTTCTATTTGCCATCCTTTAGTGCGCACGTAGCGATTACAATATGTGGCCTCACCGTCCCTAATTCTCACACCGTGCAACATTCCATCGCCATCAAACCAGTGATACTGACCAATGGGTGACCACTGGGGATTGGGTCCATTACGGACAAACATCCCTGATAAATTGGCGGGTAACTCACCTATGACTTCTAAAGCCTGCGTGGTGATTTCTGTTTGCACCGGGGCAAAGTTATAATTGAGATACGGGTTAAGTGTGGTTGTCATGGTGTCTATGTCTCAACAAGTGATGAAGTGATCATATTAGCGATCGCTGTGGTTGTTTCTCCCAATATCGGCAGATTTTTCTAGTATAATTGGGAAATAATTGTTGTTTTTGATATAATTTGACTCTGCCTCACAGGCGATCGCCCAAGAGTAGAAAATTAACAAATTCACAGCTAAGACTTAAATAGATTAAACTTATATAAAGGCAGTCCCTGAAAATGCCAGGGTTCAATTATGTTTGTTGCTCATTGCATCTCTAATATATGACGGTGGAGCTTAAGGTGACTAGTACTGATTATAACCTCTTCTCTGTTTCAGGAGAAGTATCTATCCCCCAGGCTCCTCCTGAATTTAAATCAGGGTTTATTGGCATCATTGGTCGCCCCAATGTCGGTAAATCTACTTTGATGAACCAATTAGTAGGACAAAAAATCGCGATTACGTCGCCTGTAGCACAAACTACACGTAATCGGTTACGAGGGATTTTAACTACCCCAGCCGCACAGTTAATTTTTGTCGATACACCGGGAATTCATAAACCCCATCATCAATTGGGGGAAGTGCTGGTGAGAAATGCTAAAAATGCCATTGAGTCCGTGGATGTGGTCTTGCTTGTCGTAGATGGGTCAGTAGCTTGTGGTGCTGGCGATCGCTTTATTGCTGATTTACTGGTAAAAACCCAAACACCAGTAATTATAGGGGTAAATAAAATTGACCAACAACCACCAGATTCTCAGAGCATTGATGATACTTATCAAGCTTTAGCCGCAGGTCAACAATGGCCGGTAGTTAAATTTTCCGCCCAGACCAGCGCCGGACTACCAGAACTGCAACAGTTATTAATTGAAAATTTAGAGACCGGACCATTTTATTATCCCCCGGACTTGGTGACAGACCAGCCAGAACGTTTTATCATGGGGGAATTAATTCGGGAACAAATTTTACTGTTAACCCGGGAAGAAATTCCTCACTCAGTAGCGATCGCCATTGATTTAGTAGAAGAAACACCCAGTATTACCCGTGTACTGGCTACCATCCACGTTGAGAGAACTTCTCAAAAAGGTATCCTAATTGGCAAAAGCGGCTCAATGCTCAAAGCCATTGGTAGCGAGGCTCGCCAACAAATTCAAAAGCTGATTGATGGTAAAGTTTATCTAGAGTTATTCGTGAAAGTAGAGCCAAAATGGCGACAATCACGGATGAGTTTAGCAGAGTTAGGCTACAGAGTAGAAGAATAGATAACCTTGTAATGTGGGCATATTGCCCACTTGAGTATAAAAAGTCTGTATGCTAGATGCGACTAGAACAACTAACCAAAGCCAGCGCAGTTAAAGGGATTTTACCTAACCAGGTAGTCACAGTCGTCGATGTCAAATGGTTTGGTAGCGATGTGGTTGAATTAACCTACAAAGACCCAAGCGGTCGCCTCGGTCAAGAATTGCTATATCGCCATAACGAGGATACATTAGAAATCGTTACTCAAGAGCGCCCCTGGAGTTTCAACGCCGAAGGTCGCCTATTGCGGCTAGTATCAGAAGCCCATCGTATTCGCCTAGCACATCTGTTTGACCCTCTCCTCGCCGTACACACATCATTAGTAGAACCCCTCCCCCACCAAATTACCGCCGTATACGGAGAAATGCTCACCAGGCAGCCGTTACGTTTTTTACTAGCTGATGACCCCGGAGCAGGTAAAACCATCATGGCGGGTTTACTCATGGCCGAACTGCATTTGCGCGGTGACCTGCGGCGTTGCTTAGTAGTATGTCCTGGTAGCCTAGCAGCCCAGTGGCAAGATGAATTATACCAGAAATTTCATCTCGACTTTGAAATTCTCACCAATGACCGCATGGAAGCATCTCGCAGCGGTAACGCCCTCGCAGAAATACCCCTAGTCATAGCACGGTTAGATAAATTAAGCCGTAGTCATGACCTCCAAGCCAAATTAACACAAACCGACTGGGATTTAATTATCTGTGACGAAGCCCATAAAATGTCGGCTTCTTTTTTTGGCGGAGATGTCAGAGAAACCAAACGCTACAAACTAGGTAAACTCCTGTCTAGTATTACCCGTCATTTTTTATTAATGACCGCTACACCCCACAACGGGAAAGAAGAAGACTATCAGCTATTTATGGCCCTCTTAGATGGAGACCGTTTTGAGGGGAAATTTCGCGATGGGGTTCATGTGTGCGACACCTCCGACCTCATGCGGCGGCTAGTTAAAGAAGATTTGTTAAAATTTGACGGTACTCCCTTGTTTCCAGAACGCAAAGCTCATACAGTTGATTACCAGCTCTCCAGCCAGGAAGCAGTTTTATACAAGCAAGTTACAGAATATGTGCGCGAAGAATTTAACCGCGCCGATGCTTTAGATAATCAAGGACGTAAAGGAACCGTAGGCTTTGCCTTGACTATTTTACAACGGCGTTTAGCATCCTCCCCAGAAGCAATTTATCAGTCACTGCGACGGCGACGGGAAAGACTACAAAAACGCCTGCGAGAGGAAGAAATATCCAAGCGCGGACTCGATGCCCTAGAGTTATCCAGTAGAATCATTGAAGATGTCAACGAATTTGAAGAAGATACCCCCAGCGATGAACGCGAAGCCATAGAACAAGAAGTTGTTGACCAAGCATCAGCAGCGCGGACTATCACGGAATTGAAAGTGGAAATTTCCCAATTACAAAAATTAGAGCAGTTGGCTTTGGCAGTGCGTCGCAGTGGTAGAGATAGAAAATGGGAAGAACTTTCTCAAATTCTGCAAAATCAAGCCGAACTCTTTGACGCTCGTGGCTACCGCCGCAAACTGGTAATATTTACAGAACATCGCGATACCTTAAATTACTTACACAAGCAAATTAGTAACCTTTTAGGCAACCCCAACGCAGTCGCTACAATTCAAGGCCGTATGGGGCGCGAAGAACGCCGCAAATCCCAAGAAGCTTTTACCCAAGACCCAGATGTCCAAGTTCTCATTGCTACTGATGCTGCCGGGGAAGGTATTAACTTACAACGGGCGCACCTCATGGTTAATTATGACCTACCTTGGAACCCCAACCGTTTAGAACAACGTTTTGGGCGCATTCACCGCATCGGACAGACGGAGGTGTGTCATTTGTGGAACTTGGTAGCCAAAGAAACCCGGGAAGGTGATGTTTATTTAGCACTGCTGAAAAAGCTAGAAAATGAACAAAAGGCTCTGGGGGGTAAGGTATTTGATGTTTTGGGGACAGCTATTGATGGTGTCCAGCTGCGACAATTACTCATAGAAGCCATTCGCTATGGTGAGTCGCCAGAAATTAAAGCTCGGTTAAATGAAGTTGTGACGGGATGTCTCGACCCTAAACGGTTGCAAAAACTCCTAGAAGAAAAGGCCTTGGCGCGGGATACAATGGATATTTCTAGAGTGCGGCAAATTCGCGAAGATATGGAACGAGCCGACGCCAGAAAATTACAACCCCACTTTGTAGCTTCCTTTTTCATAGCCGCTTTTCAGAAGTTAGGGGGGACTATTAGGGAACGAGAACCCCAACGCTACGAAATTACCCATGTCCCCGCCGTCATTTGTAACCGGGGACGAGTAGTGGGGACACGAGATGCAATTTTGACCCGCTATGAGCGCATTTGTTTTGATAAACAATTAATTAGCATCGCAGGTAAGCCCTTGGCGGCTTTAGTCTATCCCGGTCATCCCCTATTAGATGCTGTGATAGATTTGATCTTAGAACGCCATCGGGATGTTCTCAAGCAAGGTAGTATCTTATTAGATGTTAACGACCCCAGCGAACAAATTAAAGCTCTAGTTTATTTAGAACATTCAATCCAAGATGCTCGCACAGATCCTGCTGGTAATCGTCGGGTGGTGTCCCGCAGAATGCAGTATGTGGAAATTCTAGCATCTGGAGAAATTTATAATGCAGGCTATGCTCCTTATTTAAATTATCAGCCAGTCAGTCACCCTGACCAAGCATTGATAGAACCAATCTTACAACAGTCATGGTTACTTAATCATATTGAAGCACAAGCAACAGCCTATGCGATCGCTCACATCGTCCCTCAACACCTCCAAGAAGTCAAAAAACACAAAGAAGAACTCATAAACAAAACCATGGCCGCAGTCAAAGAGCGACTAATTAAAGAAATTAATTATTGGGACCATCGCGCCGCAGATTTACAACAGCAAGAAATCGCCGGGAAAATCAACGCCAAAATTAACTCAGCCAAAGCCAGAAGCAGAGCCGATGAACTCCAAGCGCGGTTACAAAAGCGCATGGAAGACTTGCAACAAGAACGCCGCCTTTCTCCCCTACCACCAGTAGTAATTGGTGGGTCCTTAATTGTCTCCCTGGGATTACTCCAACGGCTACAAGGTCAGCAAAAACCCAATCCCCACACCTCCGCCCAAGAAAAACAGCGAGTAGAAACACTAGCAATGCAAGTAGTAATTAATACAGAACGCCAATTAGGCTATGAACCCAAAGATGTCAGCGCCGACAATTGTGGCTATGATATAGAATCGCGCATCCCCGGTACAGGAAAGCTGCGGTTGATTGAAGTTAAAGGGCGCATAATGGGAGCAGACACAGTTACAGTCACTAAAAATGAAATTCTCACCGCCCTGAATAAGCCCGAAGGTTTTATTTTAGCACTAGTGCAAGTACCATTATCCCCAGAAATTACCACCCCCAGCCATCATGACTGCATCCTACGCTATATACAGCAACCCTTTGAAAAGGAGCCAGATTTTGACGTTACCAGCGTTAACTACAATTGGCAGAAATTGTGGGAACGGGGAAATTTACCCAAAACCTGACAACCTCCCCCAGAGAACTTATTGATTTCGGAGGTTGAGCGAAGTCGAAACCACGCACCCCCCAACACCCCCTTATATTCCTTCAACCTCCCCAGAGAACTTATTGATTTCGGTTTCGATCCTACTCAAATAAATAAAATACACACCTTAACATCATAAATCTTGTGGGGTGGACATCCTGCCCGCCCCTCAATACCTCACTCAGATAAAATGCGCTGTAATTCCCTAATTCCCCATCACCGTGATTGACTTTCTAACCACTGCTGCAAATCAGCAACACAGGAAAAATCTAACAGCGCCTCACCCAGTAAATCTAACCCGTCAAAATCCAACGTATAAATTGCTTCCAGTTGGGATGCTTCCACCCCTCCCAAGCGGCGATTGAGGAGTTTAATAATCAGCTGTTGTTCCCGTTCCAGACCCCGTTCCAGACCCCGTTCCAGTCCCCGTTCAAGACCCCGCTGTTCTCCCCGTTCCATTGCGAGTTGTTCCGTCGGACTGATTAAAGGCATTTTTCTCTCCTCCTCCAAGCTCCTAATTTTCCTTACCAATCCTGTTTGTAACTCCTTCGGCAATGTCATCATTGTATCAATAATCTTAAATAGCCTGATGACATCCGTCTTACTTAATCCCCGCTCATACAATCCCCTAATAATTCGCCACTTCCATGCTTCCCGCTCAGAAGGTTTCCCAGTAGTCGCCTTAGTTTTCAAATGCGCCATGACAATCACCGCAAAAGGATTAGGATTAACCTCCAACTCATCCCACACAGATTCA